>CAYTWK010000323.1:0-2139 GCA_964442095.1 uncultured Caulobacteraceae bacterium
ACACTTTTTGCCAAAAATCAAATTCTTCGCCGCTTGATTTCTCCAAAGCAATAATTAGAGGCAGAGTAGGTTTGCCCTCCCTAAAATCATCGCCAACCTTTTTGCCTAATTCTTTCGTAAGGCCACCATAATCTAGGGCATCATCGGCAAGTTGGAAAGCAATCCCCAATTCATGGCCATATTCGGCAAATGCCGCAATCTGCTCTGGCTTGGCATCGGCGCTTATGGCCCCACATTCGGCAGCAGCGCGAAATAGCGCCGCTGTTTTGGCGCTAATAATTTTAAAATAGGTATCGCGGTGGGCCGAACCTTGGCCTGCGCTGGCCAGTTGGAGAACTTCTCCTTCGGCAATTATTGACGAAGTTGACGCAAGAATATCAAGGATTTGCAATGATTCCGTTGCGACCATCATATTAAAGGCCCGCGCAAACAGAAAATCGCCAACTAATACGCTAGCCTTGTCGCCCCAAATTAGATTTGCAGTTCTAAGCCCACGTCTTAATCCAGAATTATCTACCACATCATCGTGCAATAAAGTCGCCGAATGTATAAATTCTACAGCCGCCGCTAGTTTAATTGCCGATGGCTTTACATTGCCGCATGATTTCGCAGCCGCCAATGTCAGCAGGGGGCGAAGTCTTTTGCCACCAGCATCAACTAAATGATGCGCAACATCGGGTATTAGCCCAACCGCAGATACCATATGAGAAGATATTTCAATTTCGGTCTGCGCCAATTCATCTGTCAAAAGTTTGCAAAGAATATCCATAGCATTATTAGCAGCACCGAGATTTGGGCTTTGCTTTGCCATGTTTTTTGCGCTTGCAGGGGCGTTCAATCTATATCTCCGATAAATAATCGATTATTGTTTTTCGCTAATGCTATCTATTTCAAATCATAATAGGAATACAAGGCGCGAATACATGGTCAAAGCGGAAATGCCAAGCAAATATGCCACCAATGTCGTTATTCACTTGCTTTTAGCCGATTTATTGCTGCAATTTGTGCAAAGCGAAGGTATTAGAATTAATGGATTCAATTTTGCCAACCACATTAGATAGTTTTTTCGCAAATCGCCTTTTTATCACCCAGCCGCAAGACGGCTATCGGGCGGGCATGGATGCCGTATTGCTTGGCTGCGCTGCTGCGGCAATTGCAAAGCCAAAAATTTGCGAACTTGGGTGCGGTGTTGGCGTCGGCATTCTTGGCGCTATTGCTCTAGATAATAATACAATAAAAACCGCTACAGCAATCGAGATTGATAATACGGCATTTGAACTTTTAAAGGTAAATATTGAGCGCAATAAAAATGATGTTCTAGTCCAGGTTTATAATAAGAATGGCCTCGAAGTTTGTCCGCAAATTGATGGAACATTTGATTTGGTCTTTTCTAATCCGCCATTTTTTGATGATGAAAAATCAATTCGGGGTCCGAAGCAAAGCCGTAAATCGGCATATATTATAGGTGCGCCATTGGAAACTTGGATAAAATCTATGCTAAGGCTAGCAAGCCCCAAGGGGAGAGTTCTATTAATACACCGCGCCGATAGGCTAAATGATATTTTGGCGGCACTTAAGAATCGCGCGGGCGATATACGCATATTTCCAATTCGCCCCAATAGTTCCACAGCCGCAAGCCGTATAATTGTCTGCGCCACCAAAGCGAGCCGCGCCGCTAGCCAGATATTTGCTGGACTCGATATTCATCCAATCGATAAAGCAAATCGCTTTACTGACACAGCAGAGGCAGTCTTTGAGGGTAAAGATCTCGAAATTTGGGATTGCTTAAAATGACTAATTTTCAAGAAATTGACATGGAATGTATGGCGAATTTTCCATGGCCCGCCAATGATGCCCACAAACATTCGCGCGGGCGTTTGGCGGTATTTTCGGGCCCAAAACTGAATACCGGCGCTGCGCGTTTGGCTGCATTAGCTGGTGCGCGAATTGGGGCAGGCTGGGTTAAAATATTTGCGCCAAAAGAGGCCGCACAAATAATTGCAACCCACCAAACCTCCATTATGGTTGATGAATATGAGTTTGGTGACATCCTTAGTGACGAAATCCTAGGTTTTGATTGCGCGATAATTGGTATGGGATTCGGAACAAGCTTTAGGCATTTAGCGACATTAGAGAGGC
>CAYTWK010000324.1:0-2134 GCA_964442095.1 uncultured Caulobacteraceae bacterium
AAAACTAAGCACCTGGACATTATCGGGTGAGTTTGTTGCGAAGCTAACGCGCCCCAATTCCCATGCGAACGGCTATATTGATTCTCACTCTATCGTGGAATGGCTTATAGGTGCACTTCGCGAACTATCATCAAATTCGAATATAAAGGCGATTTTTCCTGTAGCGCATGGGGCTGCATGGGCGGCAATAAAGGACGAAAAGCTTGCACTACCAATAATCGATTATGAGCATGAAATTCCCAATGACATTGAGCATGAATATAATCTAGAGCGCGGATCTTTTGCCGAGACTGGCTCGCCCAAGCTACCAAATGGCCTAAATATGGGTGTGCAAATTTATTTTGCCAAAAGAAAATTTCCCATTGAAATGCAGGGCGCAACATTAATGCCTTTCGCGCAATATTGGGCATGGGTTTTATCTGGTATCGCCAGCGCGGAAATTACCAGTCTCGGTTGCCATTCTGATTTATGGAACCCACAAAAGGAAGATTATTCTAGCTTTGCAATTAATGAAGGAATTTCCGAGCAATTTGCGCCATTAAGACGTGCCGATGAAGTATTAGGCACTATCCGTCCCGATTTGGCAAGCGACACTGGGCTTTCAAAGGAAACTCTTATTTATTGTGGCATTCACGATTCGAATGCGGCCCTAATTGCGGCGCGCGGTTTTAACGAAATTGCAGATAATGATGCGACCATAGTATCGACCGGCACATGGTTTGTCGCAATGCGTACACCAAAGGGCGGATTTTCTGATGCGAAACTATCCGAAGCGCGCGATTGTCTTATTAATATTGACGCCTTTGGTAATTTAATTCCTTCTGCAAGATTTATGGGTGGCCGCGAAATAGAAAGCCATATTAAAATTGATACAAGGCGCGTTGACATTACCCCAGATCAACCCGCTCTATTAAATGCATTAGAGCCAATTATAAAAGATAAAATAATGGCTTTGCCGTCTTTCGCCAAAGGCTATGGCCCGTTTCCAGATTTAGATGGACATTGGCACAATTCGCCGCGTGATTGGTTTGAAACCCGCTCCGCGATTAGTCTTTATGCGGCGCTTGTCGCAAATACTTCTTTGGATTTAATCGGATCACGCGGGACAATATTGGTTGAGGGTCGCTTTGCCAAAGCCGAAGTATTTATTAGAGCGCTCGCCTCTTTAAGGCCCAACGATACAATTTACGCAGCAAATGAAACCAATGATGTTTCATTCGGTGCATTGCGGCTTATTAAGCCCGAATTAAAATGCAAAGATGAATTGCGAAAAATAAAGCCATTAGAAATCGATATCAGCGAATATGCAAAGTTTTGGCAAAATAAAGTCAAAGAAATGGAAAGCAAAAAATAAAATCAATCAAGGGGGCAGATATGACTATAGGCACAGAAAAGGAAAGCTGGCGTAATACAATCCTTGCGGGTCTTGCAAATTATATAGACGCAGGTTCGATTGTGGCTGGTTCGGCTGCTCTAGCACTTTGGAAGGTGCAATATGGCCTTTCTGATACATTTTTAGGGATTATCGCGGCCTTTAGCGCAAACGCAATCTCCGCAGGTGTTGGCGCAATCATTGGCGGTATTCTTTGCGATAAATTTGGTCGAAAGAGAATCTATCAATATGACATGATATTTTATGCCATTGGCATGCTAATCTTGGTATTCGCCATGAGCCCGTGGATGATTGTGCTTGGCTTTGTATTAGTGGGCCTTGCAGTTGGCGCAGATATTCCAGCAAGCTGGTCTTTGATAGCGGAAATGGCACCCGATAGAGAACGCGGTCGCCATAGCGGAGTTGCGCAGGTCCTATGGTATCTTGGGCCAGTGATTGTTTTAATCGCATTTTTAATTTTAGAACCTTTTGGCGTTTTGGGTGCAAGGATTGTCTTTGCCCATTTGGTGATTGTTGCGCTCGCCTTGACTTTTCTGCGAAGTAAAATGAAAGAATCCGAGCGTTGGGAGAATGCAAAAAAACAAAGCGATTCCAATGCTCTAGCGCCAAATTGGAAAACATTACTCGAGCCAAAATATCTAAAATCTCTTTTATTCTTGATTGGTATGTATGGGTTTTGGAATCTTTGGGCCGGGACAAACGGATTTTTCTTTCCCTATATTTTGCGCACAGTCGGAGACC
>CAYTWK010000325.1:0-2127 GCA_964442095.1 uncultured Caulobacteraceae bacterium
TGTGGGCGAGGGCCAACTAAAGACATTTCACCACTAAGGACATTGAATAATTGCGGCAATTCATCAATCGAAGTCTTGCGAATGAATTTGCCGATTTTAGTAACCCTTGGATCATCTTTTGTAACCTGTTGTGATGCTGTGAAATCGCTTAATTCGGTGCGCATAGAACGGAATTTCCAGCATTTAAACGGCTGATTATTAAAACCGTGCCGAGTTTGGCGGAAAAAGATTGGCCCTTTTGACTCAAGCTTGATTGCAATCGCGGTAACAATCATAATCGGGCTTAGCAGGATAAGCGCTAATATGCCGAATAATAGGTCTTGTGCGCGTTTCCAAAAGGCGCGCCGTGCGTCTTCTGGTGTGCCGGAGACATAAGCAATCGGCATAGAGCCGAGCTTACCAATTGTTGTGCCATCACTATCAAATCCCTGCATATCAATAGCAAGAACCAATTTATTGGGCATAGAGCGAAGCTTTTCGGTCAGGTGTAAAACCCGTGCTTGGGCGGCACTTGAAACTGTAATCACAACCCTATCAACAACCGGAAGCATAGGCCAATTCATCAAATCTTCTAAATCGCCAATTACGGGTATATCGCCAATTTTTGGCGGCGCGCGGTCAATTCTATCGTCAAAAATACCAAGGAATTGAATATCATCTTGGCTTTTCTTGTCCTCAATAAGTTTGCGCGCTTGATCCGTCGCGCCAACAATTACGACATTCATTGAGAAAAAGCCAATCTGACTTAGGCTACCAATGATGGCTGCGCCTATAAAATGGCTAAGAGCGGCAAATCCACCTGCTATCAGAGTTAAAAAACATGCCTCGGCGACACATTCTTCCCACGGACGGCCAGTTATCGGAGTAAGGATAAGGCCGATAGCAAAACTAAGGGGGAGGGCGATTATGGTTGCCCCAATAGTGCGAATAAAGTGAACAAACGGATTTGGACGGGCGGAAAAATTATAGAGCTCGTTTTCGCGCAAAACCCACCAAAGCGCTAATGCGGAAAAAATCATTGGCATGGCAACCGCCAAAGATGCCGTCAATAATTGGTTATTTGTATAAAGCCGCAGTGAAATAGCAACAATTAGAAAAATTGATAATACATCAAAGACTTCTAGGCCGCGAGCAAAACTAGAGCGGAAAACACGGGCACCGCGCGCGGCGCGTCTTGCATGATTTTCACTCTTAAAATCAAAAACTGAATTAGTCGTCGTTGGACTTAACATTTTTTTCTCCCGATTTTACGAATTTAGTTAAAACTCGTGAGCATCAGGTTAAGAACACTGCAAAATTATGCTGATTTATATATATTTTTTCGCATTTTGTTTGCGTGATTTGTGCGCAAAACGAAATTATCGGATGAAATGCTCCAAGTCCAAGAAGACCAAAAGTCAACTTTGATATTTCACTTCAATACACAATAAATGTGAAAGTGTGCTTGGCACATTCACTTTGCCACCTTCGCAGCTTTGCTGCTCACTCAGCAAAGTGGTTGATTGCGAAAAAAAATTCTCGAGGCGGCTCTTCGAATTTTCTTTACTTTATTAGTTTGATTGAAAAATACCAATATTTGTCGAAGATCAAAAATCAGCTTTGATATTCCAATTCATTACAGAATAAATGTGAAAGTGTGCTTGGCATTTTAATTGCCATAGTATAACAACGCCAAGTCTTATGACGAGCGCGGAGACGTGGCCGAGAGGCTGAAGGCACTCGTTTGCTAAATGAGCATACTCCAAAAGGGTATCGGGGGTTCGAATCCCCCCGTCTCCGCCATAAATAAAAGGCCCCGCCAAAGGCGGGGCTTTTTGTTTATGCGAAGATGGGTAGAGAAAAGAAACACCTTGGGTTCGACAAATTGCAAAGCAATTTGGTCGCGAAGCAAAGCGAAGCGCCCCGAAGTGGTGAGGAATTTTATTTCGATAAAATTACGAAACAATCCCCCCGTCTCCGCCATAAATAAAAGGCCCACGCCCTGATGAGCCCCAAAAAGTTGCAGACTTTTTGGATCAGGCGAAGAAAATCAATCTATGCGGGGCTTTTTTTATGCGAAGATGGGTAGAGAAAAGAAACACCTTGGGTTCGACAAATTGCAAAGCAATTTGGTCGCGAAGCAAAGCG
>CAYTWK010000326.1:0-2116 GCA_964442095.1 uncultured Caulobacteraceae bacterium
CGCGATGTCGAAGCAAAAGTTCGGGTTTCAATTTTAGGTCGAAATAAAAAGATGTTTACCCTTTTAGAAGGAAATCAGATTGCGCAGAAAGAACCAATTCGTGACGAACGGGATAATTTTTCGTTTCGCAACCGCGGTTCTGAACGAACTGAATTTGAAGTTACAATTAAACCGCATTCTTTTTTGGCCTTTAAATATCAATAGGAAATAGAAATATGAAAAATAGTCTCAAAAATACCGCATCCTTATCTATTGCCTTATTATTATTGGCAGGCTGTGCGAGCACGTCGCCGTCAAATCCTAGCGCTTATGATATAAATAATTGGCCCAAATTGAAATCGGCTGGAGTAAAAGATAACGCAACTGAACGCAGAATTGACCAAATAATGGCGCAAATGACGCTCGAAGAGAAAGTTGGTCAAACTATACAGGCTGATATCGCCTTCATTAAGCCAGATGACTTGTTAAAATATCCATTAGGCTCCATATTGGCGGGTGGAAATTCTTCACCAGGAGGAAATGAACGCGCCACACCACAAGAATGGTTGAAACTTGCCGACGACTATTGGCGTGCAAGCGATGCGCGGCCAACAAAAGCCAAGATACCACTATTGTTTGGGATTGATGCGGTTCACGGTCATTCGAATTTGGTTGGAGCAATTGTGTTTCCACATAATATCGGCCTTGGCGCCAGCCGAAATCCAGCCTTGATGCGCGAAATTGGTGAAATAACAGCAAAAGAAATGTTGGTGGTTGGCGTTGATTGGACTTTTGCTCCAACGGTTGCCACGCCCCAAGACGATAGATGGGGGCGCACATATGAAGGCTATTCAGAAGATCCATCAATTGTTGAATCATATTCTGCGAGTGTTGTTGAAGGTCTGCAAGGCAAAAATGGCGGCAAAGCGGGCATAGTTGGGCCGCATATTATGGCCAATGCAAAGCATTTTCTTGGCGATGGTGGCACTAAAAACGGCATTGACCAAGGCGATGCGCAGATTGATGAAAAGACATTGGTTAAAATCCATAATGGCGGCTATCCACCTGCCATAGAGGCGGGGATATTGTCTGTTATGGCGTCGTTCTCGTCATGGAATGGCAGTAAGGTGACTGGAAATAAATATCTGCTAACCGATGTATTAAAAGACAGAATGGGCTTTGAAGGCTTTGTCGTAAGCGATTGGAACGCACAAGGGCAAATCCCTGGCTGCACTAATTCATCATGCCCACAAGCCTTAAATGCTGGCATCGATATGTATATGGCGCCTGATAGTTGGAAGGCGCTTTATGAGAATACTTTAGCGCAAGTAAAAAGTGGTGAAATTCCAATGTCCAGACTTGATGATGCTGTGAGGCGCATTTTGCGTTCAAAGATAAAAGCTGGTCTATTTGAAATGGGTGCTCCTGCAAGCCGGCCAATGGCTGGCAAATTTGAACTTTTGGGGGATAAAAGCTCTCGCGAAATTGCGCGCCGTGCAGTTCGTGAATCGTTAGTTTTGTTAAAAAACAATAATTCGGTTTTGCCGATTAAACCAAGCGCGAATATTTTGGTCGCTGGCGATGGCGCCGATAATATTGGCAAACAATCAGGTGGTTGGACTTTAACATGGCAAGGCACGGGAAATAGCAATAGTGATTTTCCAAATGGCCAGAGTATATACGGTGGCATAAAGGAAATTGCAGAGGCAAACGGGGGCAAAGTCACTTTAAGCCAAAGTGGCGATTTCACCGCAAAGCCTGATGTTGCAATTGTCGTGATAGGGGAGGAACCTTACGCCGAGTTTCAAGGCGACAGGCAAAATCTTGACTACCAACAATATGGAACCAAAGACATTTCCCTAATTAAAAAGCTAAAATCACAAAATATACCGGTTGTGACGGTTTTCTTATCGGGGCGCCCGATGTTTACAAATCCGGAAATCAATGCATCAGATGCTTTTGTTGCAGCCTTTTTGCCCGGGTCTGAAGGTGGCGGTATCGCAGATGTATTATTGGCAAATAAAGACAATACAATACGGCACGATTTCAAAGGGAAACTATCTTTTTCTTGGCCAAAGTTTGCAAATCAATTTCTACTAAATCCTCATGATTTGCCTTATGATCCGCAGTTTGCACT
>CAYTWK010000327.1:0-2114 GCA_964442095.1 uncultured Caulobacteraceae bacterium
ATTCCCAATACCGGCATCGGCGCCGCGATTAATGATAGATTAAACAGGGCGGCGAGTTAGTGCTGCAAAAGCCCGATTTTGCGGCTTCAAAAACCTTTCTCGTGCGCCTATAGAGAACCCGCCACAAAAAAGGAGATTCCCGTGACTTCGCAAACATCCGCCGCGCTTGGGCGCATTAAACCATCTGCGACAATTGCCGTTTCCGCCAAAGCGCGTGAGCTGCAGCTTGCGGGGCGCGACGTTATTGGCCTCGGCGCCGGCGAACCAGACTTTGACACACCAGACAACATAAAAGCCGCCGCCATCAAAGCCATTCAAGAAGGTAAAACCAAATACACAAATGTCGATGGAATACCCGAATTAAAGGCCGCAATTTGCACCAAATTCAAACGCGAAAACGATCTTGAATATACCCCAGCGCAAATTAATGTTTCGCCGGGCGGAAAACCGGTTTTATTTAATGCACTTATCGCAACTCTAAATGTGGGCGATGAAGTAATAATCCCTGCGCCATATTGGGTATCATACCCCGATATGGTGGCGCTTTGCGGTGGCACGCCGGTCTGCGTGCCAACAAAAGTAGAGAATAATTACCTCTTAAGTGCCGATGATTTGGAAAAGGCGATTACGCCAAAAACCAAATGGCTTGTGATTAATAGCCCATCAAACCCAACCGGTGCGGCCTATAGCGCGGCGCACCTAAAAGCATTGGCGGATGTTCTTTTGCGCCACCCCCGTGTTATGGTGATGACCGACGATATGTATGAGCATTTGCTCTATGATGGCTTTGAATTTGCCACCATCGCCCAAGTCGAGCCAAAACTTTATGATAGAACCCTTACTTGCAACGGCGTCTCCAAAGCCTATGCCATGACTGGGTGGCGTATTGGCTATGCGGGTGGGCCGGCTTGGCTAATCAAGGCAATGGGCAATATCGAAAGCCAAACCACATCAAACCCATGTTCGATTGCGCAATGGGCGGCCGTAGAGGCACTAAATGGGCCGCAAGATTTCCTAGTGCCGCGGCGCGAAGCCTTTAAAGCACGCCGCGATTTGGTGGTCTCAATGCTTAATCAGGCGCGCGGCCTTAAATGCCCAACGCCAGAGGGTGCGTTTTATGTCTATCCATCTTGCGCCGAATTGATTGGCAAAAAATCACCAAGCGGTAAAGTGATTGCTAATGATGAGGAATTTGCCACCGAACTTTTGGAGCAAGAGGGCGTTGCGGTTGTGCATGGTTCGGCCTTTGGCCTTGGCCCCGCATTTCGGATTTCCTATGCGACATCAACAGAGGCACTAACCGAAGCGTGTGAACGTATCCAGCGTTTTTGCGGAAATTTGGTGTAGTTAAAAATAATCGCTACAATCGGGCAAATCTTGGTTTGCTTTATAAAATTTTGTAGCCGCATCATAAACAAAACTGCGCCGCACCGAACATTTTTGGTTTTTAGTTTTAACAATATCGGCTTTGCGCAATCTTTTGCCGCTATTATCATTGTCTAATGATGCGCCGCGCGGGAAATCTGTGGCATGGCTTTCATAATTGAATATTGGCCGCCCATTTTTCACGCTGCCAGAAAGTGTCAATTCGGCATCAAAAGCATATTCATCGTGGCATGCGCCACGCCGGAGCCGCATATCATTTTCACTAAAGCAGGCGCGTATCATTTTATAGCCACGAATAGGCAATCCTAAAACTTGGTTCAAAAAAACTACTTTTTCATTTGGCTCGGTTTCAAATAGATTTAGCTGCTGATAGTTCGCGCCGCCGCCCGAATACATTTCACTCCTATGGTCAATTGCGCCAAAAAAAATATTCTTTGTGCTTGGATTTTGCCGATTGGTAATAACATAAATCTTTGGATAGATCTGACCAATTGTGCGATTATCAGACGCCTTGGGCTCAATCGCTTCTTCGCGTAAATATTCTTTTGTGCCCGCCGCGCCTTTCTCGACGAGGGTCAAATTGGTTTGAAACTCAGTGCCATCATAATAGCGGTTTAGACGCACGCAATAATTGCCCGCTTTATCACACATAGTTTGAAAAGCTATATGATCATTTTCGCCGCTCGCGATTGGAAGCAACGCAATTTCTTCAACAATTATTTTATTGC
>CAYTWK010000328.1:0-2111 GCA_964442095.1 uncultured Caulobacteraceae bacterium
GGGCGCTTTCAATTATATGCTTAAAATAGGACCTGCTAGCCGCGCAATCGCCGATTTAGATGAACCAAGCCGAAAACTTGCAAAAGCGCGACTCTTCGAAGTCCTTTTGCCCTATTTTAATGGCGAAAGTGTCGAATTAGAAGGGCGGGTTTGGTTAGTAAGCGCCACTTGCTAATTGTCTAAACTAGCGCCGACCAACTGGCGGAATCTTACGCGGTTGCGCCATGATTTTATCAATATAAGCCGATGATTTATCGCGCAAAATACCCAATTGATCGCGGAAAAAATGGTCCGCGCCTTGAATTTCTTCCCATTCGACTTCTTCGCCCTTTTGGGTGCGAATTTTGGAAACCGAACGCTCAACATCCAATGGCGGTGACACCATGTCATTGGATCCATAAAACATCATGCCAGAACTAGGGCAGGGGGCAAGGAAAGCCAAATCATAATGATTACACGGAGTCGCGACTGCAATAAAAGCGTCGATTTCAGGGCGGCGCATCAATAATTGCAATGCAATATATGCACCAAACGAATAACCAGCGACCCATGTAAATTTAGCATTTGGATTAATACCTTGTAGCCAATCAAGCATAGACGCCGCATCAGCTAATTCGCCAATTCCATTGTCAAAGGATCCTTGGCTCTTGCCAACGCCGCGAAAATTAAAGCGCAGAGTTGAAAAGCCTCTGTCAGCATATAATTGGTGCAACATCACCGCCACTCTGTCTTGCATAGAACCGCCGGCGCGCGGATGACCATGAAGGATTAATGCTATAGGCGATCCTTCAATTTCGGATTGGTTATATCTTGCTTCAATACGCCCTACTGGACCAGATAAAATTAACTCAGCCATATTGCTTCCTATTCTTGACTATTTTACTCAAGAATTCTATGTGTGATTTATGCCGTAATGGCGAAAATCTTGCTCTAACATAAAGCAATCGTAAAAAGCGAATATTTTTGCAGACAGATTGTCTGCTCAAAAAAGGTCGATTGAAATGGAACTTTCAACTAAGGGGCGTTATGCAGTCATGGCGCTTATAGATTTGACGCTAAATGGCGGTGAAGATGGCAGCGTATCACTAATCGAGATTGCCAAACGTCAGAACATTTCGCTTTCCTATTTAGAGCAATTATTTGCCAAAATGCGCAAAGCAGGTGTTGTTACCGCAAGGCGCGGGCCAAATGGTGGCTATCGCCTAGCAAAACCTGCAAAAGAGATAAGTCTTGCTAGTGTAGTTTCATCGGTTGATGAATCTATGCAAGCCACTGCCTGCGGCAGTAAAAAGAAAAGTATCTGCAAAACCCGCACTGCGCGTTGTGTTGCCCATGATTTATGGGTCGCATTAACGCAACATATTAACGACTTTATGAGCAAGGTAACCCTCGAAGATGTGGTTGCCGATAATTCAGTATTGAATAATAGATTGACAGCCGCCCAATGACCCAAAAAAGAATATATGCCGATTATAATGCCACCGTGCCACTAAGATGTTGTGCGAAAGAAGCCATGCTTGCGGCAATGGATTGCTGCGGTAATTCGACCTCAATCCATACCGAAGGGCGCAAGGCACGCAAATTTATCGAAACCGCGCGCCGAGAGCTTTTGGCGGCCTTGGGGCTTAGCGCTGGCGAATTAGTTTTTACTTCAGGCGCAACCGAGGCGGCACAGCTTGCCCTCGAGAGTGCAAAACAAATGGGATTTGAAAATGTCTATATCTCGAGTGTTGAACACCCTGCAGTGTTTAATTATGCGCAAAAACTATGGCCAGAGATGAAAATAATTCCGACTAATTCATATGGTGAATGTGATTTAAATTGGCTGGAGAGCGAACTCAAAAAGACAAACGCGATTCAGCCTTTAATAATTGTTATGGCGGCAAATAATGAAAATGGCATTGTAAATCCGGTTTCAAAATTTGCAGCGCTCGCAAAAAATTATGGCGGGGCAATCTTGGTTGATGCCGTTCAAGGACTTGGTAAATTAAAGCCAAATAAATTCGCAGGAATGGCTGATTGGCTAATATTATCGGGTCATAAAATTGGCGGGCCTATGGGTGTTGGTGCACTTTATCTTGCCCCCGGGATTGATGGCGCAACAAATCGCC
>CAYTWK010000329.1:0-2108 GCA_964442095.1 uncultured Caulobacteraceae bacterium
CTTCGTGCAGGGCGCACTGTGCAAGGTGCATCAACCCTTACCCAACAATTGGCGAAAAATTTGTTTTTATCGTCAGAACAAACTTTAAAGCGCAAGGCGCAGGAATTGCTGCTCGCGCTTTGGCTTGAAAGCCGCTTTACCAAGGACGAAATAATGTCTTTGTATCTGGCCCGTGTTTATTTTGGTGCAGGAACCTATGGTATTGACCAAGCAGCAGAGCGTTATTTCAATAAATCACCATCTCAATTAACCATTTCCGAGGCCGCGCTTTTGGCCGGCATGTTAAAGGCACCTTCGCGATATAATCCAGTGTCATCAACCAAGCGTGCCGCCGAGCGGGCAACTGTTGTGCTGGATGTCATGGAAAAGGAAAAAGTAATTACACGCGCTGAGCGTCTAGCAGCAGTTAAACAGCCTTTACGCTTTGTTGAAAATGCACGCGGCGGCAATAATGGCTATTTCCTAGATTGGATAGAGGCCGAAGTCGGTGCCCTAATCGGCGAGCCAGCCGAGGATATTATAGTTGAAACTACTCTCGATACGCGCGCGCAAACTTTGGCGGAAAATGCTATAGAGCGCGAATTAGCAGCTAATTCTAAGTCTTTAAGAATGGGCCAAGCCGCATTGGTCGCAATTGCTGGCGATGGCGGCGTTCGGGCCCTTGTTGGCGGGCGCTCGTATAATGAAAGCGAGTTTAACCGCGCAATTGATGCCAAGCGTCAGCCTGGATCCGCATTCAAACCTTTTGTTTATTTGGCAGCACTTGAACGCGGCGAAAGCCCATATTCTATGCGCCAAGATAGGCCGATAAAAATAGGCAATTGGTCACCGCAAAATTATGATGGCGGCTATCATGGCACAATGCCACTAATTAGCGCTTTTGCCCGTTCCATTAATACGATTGCGGTAGCATTAGGCGAAGAAGTCGGACGTGATAATGTCGTAAGAGTTGCCAGAAGGCTTGGTATTCGCTCACGCCTTGACCCTGAAGTTACTTTGGCACTCGGAACCGAAGTTCTTACACCAATTGAATTGACCGCTGCCTATGTTCCGTTTTCAAATGGTGGAGCCGGAATTACACCTTATGGCTTTAAGCGTATCAGAACACGTTCAGGCCAAATTCGATGGGAACGTCACGCGCCGCAACCGCGCAGAGTTGTCGAAGATACAGCGCTGCGCAATATGAATTTAATGTTCCGCCAAGTTGTTCAAGCAGGAACCGCTCGTGGTGCCGCACTTTCAGACAGAATGATTGGCGGCAAGACCGGAACCACTTCGGACTATAGAGATGCTTGGTTTATTGGATTCACTGGCGGCTACACTACTGGCGTTTGGGTTGGCAATGACGATTTCGGTATAAAAATGAATAGAGTAACCGGTGGGACTGCACCGGTTCGAATATTCAAAGAATTTATGACAGGCGCAATGGCCGGAACACCTGCAAGGCCATTGCTTTTGCCGGTTGCGCCAATTGATAATTCAAGCGCGCAAATATTTGCAAATGAAGCAACCAATACCACCACCGAGGCTATAGATTCACCAGCAATAATTGGCGATGAAGCAGGTGGCGCAGCTCTGGTTGACGATGCACCAATCTCAAGTAATGGAGCCGATGCACCTTCTGGACCTAGTCCCAGCAATCCACCCGAAGCACAACCCGTGCAGCCAAGCATTGAGCCAAAGAGCCTAGATCAAATAGTCAAAGAAGTTGCAGCGCAAAAGCCAAAATCATAGAATAATTGTGTCTAATCATTTCCCTTTTAGATTGATTTGGAAAAACAATTAACTTAGGCTGAATACTGGAATCATGGATACCTTAGAGCCCCTATTTATGGAGTTAAGCAATGAGAAAACGCAATCTTAGAAAAAGTTCGGCCATTTTACCAATATGCTTAATTTCTATACTAGGCACTATAATTGTCCCGCAAAACTCTTTGGCGCAAAGCGCCGCGAATAGGCAGGCTGCGCCGCAGGCATTAAACTTTAATCAAGCATTGCGCGCCTATGGCCTCGATAAGCAGACCCCCGATTTTACTTTTACCTCAAAGCAGATTGATAGAAATCAAGCGGTTTTTAGAGGTGTTAAATTTGGAAAAGACGCGAGCGCG
>CAYTWK010000330.1:0-2099 GCA_964442095.1 uncultured Caulobacteraceae bacterium
GAGGGTGCGGGCCATCTATCGGGGGTTAATCCAGTTTCAGGATTAGTGGTTTCCCAAAAGAAATCAAATGTCCGCTTTTGTAGGTCATCTAATAAAGCCGCATGTTCTGGCATAGGCGGAACTGGCGGCACAGGCTTTTGCCCGGGGTTTGTGGGTGGATTACCCGGCAAAGGATTTGGCGATACAATCGCAGTTTTTGCCCCACCAGAACAGGCCGCCAATAGGCTTGCGGTTCCTAATAGAAAATTCCTACGCAATATTCGCATAGATCATTAACTCCGAATTTAATTAGCTTTCTTTTGAATTTTCAAGACTCCGGCATGATTGGCGAATTACCAATTCAGGAACAAAGCTTTTAGATGTGATTTGCTTTTTGCCAGAAATTTTTGCGATTAAAATTTCAAACGCATTTCTACCAATTTCTGCCATATTTACGCGCATAGTAGTAAGAGTAGGCACAACATATTTGGAAATTGGAATATCATCAAAGCCAATAATTGCTATTTCTTCCGGAATATTAACCCCAGCAGCAATGAAGGCAGAACTTAATCCAATTGCCATCATATCATTTGCGGCAAATACCGCATCGATTTTATTTGCAGGATCTTTTTCATTCTTTTCAAGAATCATTTGGGCAATTTTATGACCACATTCTTCGGTAAAATCGCCCTTAAACATTATCGGCAATTGGTGGTTTTGCTCCATGGCATCCATATAGCCTTGCTTGCGTTTGGCCGCATCGAGATTGCTATTGGGGCCGCTTAAATGCGCTATGTTCTTATAGCCAAGCTTCACTAAATGCATGCTGGCATCATAGCCACCTTGATATGAATCAATCGAAACTGAAGCAATATCTTCGGAGCGCATTTCATTCAGCATTACTATTGGCGCATGAAGCGTGCTAAATCCGCCTGCTGATATTTGCGAATAAGGCGCCATAACCAAAAGACCGTCAACGCGCCCACGCATGGTTGAAATCGCCTTTGCCGTTTCCGCCTCACTATTATGATATGACGACAAAAGGATTTGATAGCCAGATTGCCTAGACGCATCATCAATACCGCGTATAATTTCAGAGAAGAATTCTCCATACAAATCAGGCAAAAGCACGCCAATTGTCTGGGTTTTACGCGTAATCAGGCTACGAGCACCTTCGTGCGGAACATATTGCAGTTTACGAGCAGCCTCGAGGACCCTTTCCTTTGTTTCTGGTGCTATTCGATTTATTCCATTCAAAGCACGTGAGGCTGACGCAATAGAAACACTCGCGGCCTTAGCAACATCTTTAATGGTCGGATTTTTCGATTTTATCACTTCAATCTTCCCTAGTTTTTTATGCGGTGCCTTGCAATTTTTTGCATTATTGTTTTTTGTTACTTAAGACATGATTTTTACTGCATGTAAATGCGTAAACGTTTACATCTTACTTGTAAAGTGTAATCTCTTAGTTGTATATGTAATTAAGAATCGAACATATCGCAACTTTACGGCGCAAGAAGAAAAACAATAGAACTGGAGTATCTATGTCAGGTGAAATTCAATTTCCAAAAGGCTTTTTGTGGGGCTCTGCGACTGCTGCATATCAGATTGAAGGGTCACCCTTGGCTGATGGCGCTGGCCCAAGCATTTGGCAAAGATTCGCGCACACGCCGGGCAATATGCTAAACGGCGATAATGGGGATATTGCCACCGATCATTATAATCGCTGGGCGTCTGATGTTGATTTGATGAAGTCACTGGGCATGAAGGCTTATCGCTTTTCAACATCTTGGAGCAGGATATTACCAGAGGGTCGCGGTCAGATAAATCAAAAAGGCCTTGATTTTTATGATAGGCTTATCGACAAATTATTGGAAAATGACATAGAGCCATTGTTAACGCTCTATCACTGGGATTTACCCGCTGCACTTGATGATATCGGTGGCTGGCTAAACCGCGATATTGCCGATTATTTTGCCGATTATGGCGAAGTATTATTCCGCAGTTTTGATGGGCGCGTAAAAAAGTGGGTAACCCTCAATGAGCCGTGGGTAGTCACAGATGGCGGATATTTGTTTGGCGCTTTGGCTCCGGGGCACAAAAGCCGGCATGAAACACCG
>CAYTWK010000331.1:0-2092 GCA_964442095.1 uncultured Caulobacteraceae bacterium
CGCCTCGCTGGGATCTATATCCTCTGGATCATAGCCCAAAAGCCCCCAAACGCTCGCTCGGTCGGTGCCATGGCCTATTCCGGTTAACGCGAGCGAGCCTTGGAGTGTGATTTGAACGCGTGTTGATTTTCCAAGAAGGCCAGAGGCATCAGCAAGCTCTAGTGCCCTTTTGGCGATCCGCATTGGCCCCGTAGTGTGTGAACTAGAGGGGCCAAGGCCGATTTTGAAAATATCAAATACGCTAAACATCTATTGCGCCAAAAACTTTCCGACTTCATCTCCAAAAACTTGGGGTTGGTCATACATTATAAAATGCAAACTATTATCAATTCGTTTTAGGCTAGAATTTGGAATATCCTTATATGCATGTTGGTATAAACTATCGACATAGGCTGGCGGCAAGCCCATCACCGCATCATAGCCATATATCATAGTAATTTTGGCTTTATTATTGGCAAGGCTGGGCCGCAAATCCTTTACCATCAAATCTTCGGCGCCTTTGGCAATGGCATAGCGGCTTGAGGCCATCGACCAGCCGAGGATTTCTGCGCGCCGTGCATCAGACTTTACAAGCCGTGAAATTGCAAGCACTTGCGCGGCTTTGAATTGTTCATCGGTTTGCGACATTGTCATTTTGGTAAAGGCTTCGGCACTTTCGCGCATTGATTCAGGTGTCATTGAGGTGCCAAAAAGCAAAGAGAAAAACGGCAAGGCATCAACTACCATAATTTTACTGACGAGGCCTTCATTGCGCGCATTTATGGACATTGCCAGTTCCCCGCCCATTGAATGGCCAATCAAGGTAGCGCCATTTATGCGATTATTGTTCAGATATTTGACAATGCCATCTGCGGCGCAATCAAACACTGAGCCGCTAGATTGGCTTGATGGTAAACCAGCGTAACCTGCGACATGAACCAAATGAAACCGGTATTTATCCTTATAGCGGTTTACAATATCATCATAAACCGATGGCGGGCTACCAAGGCCCGGGATTAGAACCACATCCTTGCCTTTGCCAATTTTATTCACCGCCACAGCAGGGCTTGCGCAGACATTTTCATTGCCAATAATATTGGTCTCGGCCTTGGGCGCGGCACATGCAATTAAAATGGCCGCGAGTGAACCAATTGCAAAAACAGCCTTTTTCATTTCAATCTCCTTTTAGTAGCCAATTTTTGGTAGCGCATTTATCGGCGCGCCGCCACACAAGTAATGTTTACCTTACATTTTTTGTAAGGTCAAGCTTACATTTAGTATTTCTGCAGTTACTCACTTTCTTGCTTAAAAACTGCAATTATCGGCCCCATTGGTGCACCGGTATCTGCACGGTTTAATTCCTTTGAATATAGTTTTGATACGCTGCCATCAAGATATAAAGCATTAGGAGTTTTTAATTCATCGCGAAAAAATCGTGCAAATGTATGAAAATTCACGGCATCATTACTAATGGCGAAAAATATTTCACTTTTATCTTCGCTTATGCCAACACCATTTCGAATATTTAGGCTTTGGCTATCGGGTTTGAACACTTTATGGAGTTTGCCATCAATTACCAACATCGGCCCTGATTGGGTCACATAATCTGGTAATTGCTGCTTATCAAAGCGCTTTTCGAAAGCCAAAGTTTCGCTAACATCGGCTTCAAGGCCGTCAATCCAGAAAACACCATTTGGCAAAAGCCCGAAATTGTCATTTGATGCGCGCTTTTGGAGGCGACCAGTTTTTTTGCCATTTTCAACATAAAGCCCAACCGGACGCCTATCTTCATGATACATGCCGCCATTCATGGCAAAATATAGGCTTTGGCCTTGGTTTGAATTAATTTCGGCTAGGCGGGCGAAATCTCCAATTAATTCATTATCGCTGTCTTTCAAAAAAAGCGCGATTTTGTCGGTTTTCAAATTAAACTTGCAAGAAGTGAAACTATGCCTTTCAAATTCGATATTTTGGCAATTTTTTGGCACGCTTGATTTTTTTGCGCTTTGACCACATGCGGCCACCAAAAGCATAGTAAAAGCAATGAAAATCAGCCTCAATTTTTCGAACCAATCAATTTTTTAAATCAAAAGCAATAGCAGCATCCGAAACA
>CAYTWK010000332.1:0-2079 GCA_964442095.1 uncultured Caulobacteraceae bacterium
AGCGGAAGGGGCGAACGAGAAACGTCACCGCCCCTAATATTAAATGCCCATGCAAGTGAAGGCGGAGAAGTTAAGACTACACTATCAAGGCCATTCAAAGTTAGCATTTCGGCGATTTTGCCGCGTTTTGATGCAGAATTTTCGCCGCTATATTCATCTTCATGTGGCTCTATAATGGCTTTTGGAATTGGCGGTCTATCGATCCATATTTCATCGATTGGATTTGTTTCCAAAGGTATTAATTCAACATTTTTCTCATTTGATGCTTCTTTGAGCGCATTTAGAATATTTGGCGTAACTAATCTGGGGTCATAGCCAATCTTTGCACCTGAATTGGCGCGATTACGCAGCCATTCGGAGGGCGGAAAATCAACAAGACTATGATATTCAAACAGATTGGGATCAACTTGGACGCGCACTTGAATTGTATAGCGGCCATCAATAAAAATATGCGCACTATCGGCCATAATAATGGCGGCGCCCGCTGAACCTGTAAATCCAGTAACATAAAGCAGCCTGTCGTGCGATGCCGGCAAATATTCGTTCTGCCATTCGTCTTCATGAGGAACAAAAAGGCCATCAAGACCTAATTGAGAGAGCCTATTGCGCAGTTTTGGCAAAGCTTTTTTTCCAAATTCTGGTCCACCTTGCTTCTCAAAGCTTTGAATTGATTTCTTGCTATCTTTATTATCAAACATTTATGCGCCTGTTTCTCTTCATATTCATTATTTATCAATTTGATTGAGATAGAGCATAGTTTACCTTTGCACTATTTGCAATAAATTGAATAGATAAGTGAGAATTTATGCGCAAGGCTACTGGCGTAAGGAGTTTAGAATTACTTCATAAAAACGGCTCGACGAGCCGTGTGCTAAATCTATTGCGCGTTGCCGAAAAGCACATTGAAGATCCTGAATTTCTTGAAAAGCCGGTTTTTAAGAATATGCGGCTTAATCGCTCTTTCATTCTAAAACATCATGTGCGCTCAGATGAAGCATATCTGATGGTTCGGCGCCAAAAGATTTCAACCAAGATTATTTTCCCACTTATAAATGATATGCTTAGTTTAGGTGGGCAATCTGTCATTATTGGCCAAAAAAACTTCAAACAGATTATTTGCGAAGCCTGCGGACAAACCGAACTTGAATTGGCAGAGGATTTAGAAACTCTAGCTATTCTTGATAAATTGCCATCGCTTGATCCATTTTTACTGCGTGAATATTTGCGCAAGAATGGCAGGGAGCCTGCGTCATGCTATTTTGATATCTCGCCTGCCGATGTTGAAAAAATGAAAACCTTTGCGGCGACCGAAGTTTCCAAACTGATTGGCGTTGCATTCGGGACCGGTGATGATTCACCAATCGAACTTGTCGATAAAATGGTGGACTTGATTCTTTCTAATGAAACTAATGAAAAACTTCAGCCTCTAAGAATGGCGCTTGGGTTGCGGCCCGAAGAATTTACCGAAGGCGTTTTCGCTTGGCGAGGGTTTTTGTATTTCAAATGGCAATTAATTGAGGCATTCGAAGGCTTACAAAAAGTAATTCGCGAAACTGACAAGGTTATTTGCACTCAAACAAAAGACAAGCAAATGATGATGAATATTGCTTCTTTAATTTCTCAATTGAAGCAAGCGTTAAAACGCGTTGCGACCGACTGTAGAGAAATTATTGCGCTTTATGACAAAGCTTTCGAAGACCTAATTGAGCGGGCGCATGCTGCCGCGTTTCGTAAATTTCTGCTTGATAGTCCGACACTCTTCCTCGAATTAGGGCATTTAATGGGATCTGTTGTCCATATTACTTCTTTTTGGAGCTATAAGTTTAGAGACAATTCGAAACTTACACTCGAAGCCGAAGAATATGAAGAATTATTGATTGAATTTATTTCGGGCTTGATGGGCGAAAGTGCACAAATGGAGCGCACTCTGCAACTAGATAGTGCAAGCTAGAATAAGAAGCTTCAGATTATTTTCGCCGATAAGTCAGGGTTGACCATACATCCTGTCGATACCGATTTACCAATATAAGGCCTTTTGATGAAAAGGCGCGGCGAATTGCTGGTTCTTGTGTGGTTAAT
>CAYTWK010000333.1:0-2078 GCA_964442095.1 uncultured Caulobacteraceae bacterium
TTTCTAAAAACCATCCCGATAATTTTGTTGGGCGCGGTGAACCGATTGAGTTTATTAAACTAGCTAATATAAATACTGCAAATGCGAATAATGCCTATGCCAAGATTAAAGCAGAGCGTCAGGCCCAGAAAGTAAAAGTTTAAAATGAAACTGATAGATATAGGCCTAATATCTCTATGCTGCATTATTTGGGGCGCCAATGCACCTATGATGCGTTGGCTTGTTGGTGAAGTGCCGCCAGTATTCCTATCATTTTTGCGCTTTTTTGGCGTCACACTTATATTGTCAAGATACTTGTTAAATGTTCCCAAACAATTGGGTTTGGTATTTCTAATATCGCTTTGCATCGGCGGATTTAATTTTATTATTCTATTTTTAGCTTTTAGATACTCAAGCGCTAGCGCAGTTTCAATTGTTGGCAAGATAGATCTTCCGATTGTTACCGTGCTTTCAATTCTGTTTCTCGGCGAAATTGTGAGGTGGCGGCGCACTTTAGGAATGGCTTTTGCCTTTATTGGCGTTCTAATAGTTCTATACAAACCAGGGGAAATGCGCGTTGAAGTTGGTCTAATGTTTGCGGTTGCATCAGCATTTTTGGGCGCTGTTGGAACTATTTTAATGAAAAGATTGATCCCGATTGGGGTGTTCCAACTTCAAGCATGGGTGGCATTTCTATCTATCGGGCCATTATTAATTCTAACTTTATTTTTCGAACAAAATCAAATAGCCACTCTTATTGATGGCGGCCCTTATGTTTGGGCTGGAGTGATTGCCAGCGTAGTATTGGTTGCGCTTTTTGGCCATTCGGCATTCTATTATTTAGTAAAAAAATACGATGTTACTCAAGTAATGCCGTTTACTTTAACGGTTCCACTATGGGCCGTAGTTTTTTCAACCATATTTTTGGGTGAAGAGATAACGCCAAAATTAATTATTGGTGGTGTCTTGTGCCTTGGCGGTGTATGGCTAGTATCAATTCGCGAGAATAAGTCGCTCCCTCGTGAAGCTATAGCTGGTAAAATGGAGGTTTGATTTGATACCCTTTTCCACGCGCGCACCTAGACCTAATCGCAGGCGATCTATAAAACGTCCAAAATTTCCGATCGAAACCCTATTATCTGAAAATTTCGATGACAGAAAACGGCCAATTCGCTTTTGCATGCTCCATTATACTGGTATGGACAATCAAGAAGAGGCTCTAAAAGTATTGCGCTTTCCTATGCCGCGTTATGCGCCAATTGAAACGCCAGCTTCGCAATCTATGGCCGAAACAGCGCAGCCAAGCCCTGAAATGGATCATTCTCATGCGGTGCAACCAATCCAGCCAGAACGAAAAATTATCGGCTATCGTAGAGTTTCAAGTCATTATTTAGTATATCCAGATGGCCGTATATTCTTGCTTGTGCCCGAGAATAAGCGCGCTTGGCACGCTGGCGCTGGCAACTATGGCGGCGAAACTGATATGAATTCGGCATCAATTGGAATAGAAATTCAAAATGGCGGTCATGATTTTGGTCTGCCTGATTTCCCAGATATCCAAATCGAAGCTGTCATGGAGCTGGTAGAGGGAATAAAGCAAAGGCATGGCCTTGATAAGCAACATGTTATCGGCCATTCGGATTGGGCACCCGGGCGTAAACTTGATCCTGGAGAAAAATTTCCATGGCATAAATTTGCCGAGCGCGGAATTTCTTTGAATATTCCAAATGGCAATCATGATGGAGATAAAACTATATTGGCGCAAACAATTGGTGAGGGTAACGAACACATAAGCCGTGCCCAATCTGGCCTCAAGAGAATTGGCTATGGCTTTGAAAAGACTGATATTTTCGACGCCAAAACTAAGGATGTATTAGTCGCGTTTCAAAGGCGTTTTCGCCAAAGCGATGTTGGTGGGATATTGGATATTGAAACCCTCGGTAAAATTGAGACTTTGGCTAATATTGTTTCGCCGACTTGAATTTAAAACAGTTTGCATTAATACTGGCGCAGTCAGATGGCTGGGTGATTGCTATTTCAATATTCGAAAGATGGAAATAGAGGAAAGTCCGGGCTCCAAGCAAATATGATGGCGGGCA
>CAYTWK010000334.1:0-2069 GCA_964442095.1 uncultured Caulobacteraceae bacterium
ATGCCAAAGCGCACAGACTTAAAATCAATTCTAATCATCGGCGCGGGCCCAATTATTATCGGCCAAGCGTGTGAATTTGATTATTCGGGTGTGCAGGCGGTAAAGGCCCTTAAAGAAGAAGGCTATCGGGTTATTTTGGTCAATTCAAACCCAGCCACCATTATGACCGACCCCAATTTGGCGGACGCAACCTATATCGAACCAATTACTCCTGCTGTAGTTGAAAAAATCCTTGAGGCCGAGCGGCCAGATGCCATATTGCCAACAATGGGTGGGCAGACCGCGCTAAATTGCGCTTTGGCTTTGGATAAAGCTGGCGTTCTAAAGCGCCTAAATATTGAAATGATTGGCGCAAAACCTGCCGCCATTGAAAAGGCCGAAGATAGGCAATTGTTCCGTGATGCTATGGATAAAATCGGCCTAGAAAGCCCGAAGTCTTTTGTTGCGCATTCAATGCAAGAGGCCGAAGATGCTTTGGCTAAAGTTGGCCTTCCTGCAATTATTCGCCCATCATTCACGCTTGGCGGCACGGGCGGCGGCATCGCCTATAACCTCCAGGAGTTCAAAGACATTTGCGCTTTGGGCCTTTCCGCAAGCCCTACCACCGAGATTTTGGTCGAAGAATCCGTGCTCGGTTGGAAAGAATATGAAATGGAAGTTGTGCGCGACAAGAATGATAATTGCATCATTATTTGTTCGATTGAAAACCTCGATCCGATGGGCGTTCATACTGGCGATTCTATTACTATCGCGCCTGCCCTTACTCTGACCGATAAAGAATACCAAAGAATGCGCGACGCCTCTATTGCGGTATTGCGCGAAATTGGCGTTGAAACTGGCGGGTCGAATGTTCAGTTTGCATTAAACCCCAAAGATGGCCGCATGACTATAATAGAGATGAACCCACGGGTTTCGCGCTCTAGCGCTTTGGCATCAAAAGCGACTGGATTTCCAATCGCCAAAGTCGCGGCAAAGCTCGCGGTTGGTTATACTTTAGACGAAATCGGCAATGATATTACAAATGGCGCAATGCCGGCGGCCTTTGAGCCAACGATTGATTATATCGTCACCAAAATTCCGCGCTTTGCTTTTGAAAAATATAAAGGCGCAAGCGATACCCTAACCACCAGCATGAAATCCGTTGGCGAAGCTATGGCCATTGGCCGCACATTCAAAGAGAGCTTTCAAAAGGCGCTGCGTTCGCTTGAAACCGGGCTTTCTGGCCTTGATGAAATTGAAGGCTTTGACGATAAAGAGACATTGCGCGCGGCTTTGGCAATCCCGAAACCTGAGCGAATTTTGCTTGTCGGCCAAGCATTCCGCATGGGACTTTCGGTTGAAGAAGTTCATGCCGCAAGTAAGATTGATCCATGGTTCTTGCGAGAAATCGAAGCCATTATCGCCACCGAAAACGCAATAAAGCAAAACGGCCTTCCTGAAAATGCCGAAGATTGGACCTTTATTAAGGCCCAAGGTTTTTCCGATGCTAGTCTTGGTAAGTTCGTTGGCAAAAGTGCAAATGAAATTATGCAATTGCGCCAATCTGCTGGTGTGCGGCCTGTTTATAAGCGCATAGATACTTGCGCGGGCGAATTTAGGGCGACAACGCCATATATGTATTCGTGCTATGAAACGCCCTCAAATGGCAAAAAACCCGATTGCGAAGCCGAACCAAGCAAGCGCCAAAAAATCGTAATTCTTGGCGGCGGACCAAATAGAATTGGCCAAGGCATTGAATTTGATTATTGCTGCTGCCATGCCGCCTTTGCATGTGCGGATATGGGTTATGAATCAATAATGGTCAATTGCAATCCTGAAACGGTTTCAACCGATTATGACACTTCGGATAGATTGTATTTTGAACCTCTAACCCAAGAGGACGTTATTGAAATTATTCGTAAAGAGCAGGAAAATGGTGATTTATTAGGCGTTATTGTGCAATTTGGCGGTCAAACGCCGCTTAAACTTGCGCACCCCCTAGAGCAAGCTGGAATTCCAATTTTGGGCACAAGTGTTGATAGTATCGATATTGCCGAAGATAGAGAACGCTTCCAAGAATTATTGCATAA
>CAYTWK010000335.1:0-2045 GCA_964442095.1 uncultured Caulobacteraceae bacterium
GCTATTAGGGCGCTAGAAATTCACGGTTTGTAAGATTATAATTTGCAAAATTCATCTATCGCACAAATGATATGATAGAGGCTAGAAGTTGGGCTTGGTTCTTTAACAATTGCCCCTTTTTCGTCGATTCTATCATAATATAGCCCCTTTATCGGAGTTTTTAAATATTGCATTAGTCCCAAAGCCGCACTTTGGGCCATTTGCCGATAATAAAGGCAATTATCCTCATTAACTGCAGCATGACTTGCGGCCACATGGGCCTTTATGCGCTCAGTTTGTGACCAAAGCCGCGCCGTGAAATCTATTGGAACATTTTTGTCATTATGCGACATGAAGGCAAGATTACGCTTTGGGTCAACGCCAAAATTTTCGCCAGTCTCAATAAGTCTTTTTGCAATTACCAAATAATCCTTATCATTTGCGATTTTCGACCAGCGCAAAAACAGCCAAGCCCATTCAAATTGATGACCGGGCTCGATAGTTCGGGCGCCCGCCACTTCGCTTGGTTGCAAATTTTCGTCAAAGAATTCAAGGATTGCCGCATTTGCTTCATTATAGAATTTTGATATCGCAAGACTGGCAATTTTTTCTGCCAATTCGCGCCATTTTTCATCGCCGCCAGATTCAATCCAAGCGAGACAAGCCTCAAACATATGCATATGCGGATTTGCCTTTAAAGGTAGAATTGGCGGTATCGCCTCCTCAAAGCCATTTAGTTTTCGCCAATATTGATTGATTATTTTATCGCGCATTGCTTCGGCAATAGTTTTATAATCACTCTTGCTAGGATTATCGCTATAGGCAAACGCAAGGCCAAGTAAATAAAACGCATGATCATATAAATCAAAATCCGCGCGAATTATTTCACAAGATGGCCCAAGCACAGCGTATAAATATCCGCTTTCGCCCATACATTTGGAGTGTAAATATTCTAAGCCGTGATTTATGACTTTTCCGCAATTACCCTGATATCCCATTTTTTTGGCAAGGGCATAAGAATATATTTGGCGCGCCGCAACCCTTGTTCGTCGATTTATATTATTTGGAGTAAGGTCTTGGTTTAATTGCTCATAGAAGCCGCCATTTTTTAAGTCCAAGCCATTTTCGGCCCATAAAGGAAGGCAGTTTTCAAATAGCCAATATTTTAATTCTTTTTGGCTTTCTTTTATTTCTATTTCTAAAGTCATTTGCAACCGATTATCACGCGCCGATTAATATAAATTGAAGCGGTGAAAAAAATATCACGGCTTCAAATAATATTAATCAAGCCATGCAAAAATATTTAAATAAATTTTCAAAGAGAAAAGCAATCGTCTCTTTTAGGGGTCAGTTTTGAAAATCGTTCCAATCATAATGTCCGGTGGTTCGGGCACACGCCTTTGGCCAATATCAACCCCCACAAAACCAAAGCAATTTCACGCTTTGGCGACGAAAAATACAATGATTCAGGAAACTATTTTCCGCCTTAATGGCGATGAATTCTTGGATCCAATAATAATCTGCGGCCAATCCCATCTTGAAAACGTGCAATCGCAATTGGCGCAAATTGGCGTAAAGGCCGCAAAAATCATTTTAGAGCCCGTTGCGAGAAATACGGCAGCCGTTGGCGCGATTGCGGCACTTTGCGCAAGATCGCTTGGGCCAGATGTATTGGCGCTTTTGTTGCCGGCAGATCACATTGTAACAAAGCCGCAAGAATTTCAAAATGCGGTTCTTAGCGCAATACAAACCGCCAAATCGCGGATTGTTACTTTTGGGATTAACCCAACAAAACCCGAAACTGGATATGGCTATATAGAAAAGGGCCAAGAGCTAGGTGAGAATATTTTCACTATATCCCAATTTTGCGAAAAGCCCGACCTAGAAACCGCCACCAAATATTTAGAGGGTGGCAAGCATTTCTGGAATGGTGGCATATTCTTGTTTGCGCCAGTGGTAATGATAAATGAAATGCAAAGCCTTGCACCTGAAGTCTATAATTATAGCCGCGCTGCATTGGAAACGGCAAAAAGTAAAGAAAATATCATCTATTTGCAAAAAGATGA
>CAYTWK010000336.1:0-2032 GCA_964442095.1 uncultured Caulobacteraceae bacterium
TAGCTTGCGAACCAAAGCTAAGCCGAGGCCTGTCCCATTAGGTTTTGTAGTTATGAATGGATCGAAAAGCGTATTATGCAATTCTTTGGGTATTCCATATCCATTATCACTTATGGTCACTTCGATAGGTAATGGGATTGCTTTTCCATCTTGGCTTATAGCCTTGTTATCGTGCCTATATTTGGTTGCAAAATTAATGTTTCCCGCGCTTGGCTTTTCGCTTAGAGCCTGTGCGGCATTTTTCGCTAGATTCAGCAATATTTGTGTCAATGCGTCAGTCTCCGCAAGGACGAGAGGCAAAGAGACATCAAAATCACGAGTGATTATTATGCTTTGACCAAATTCGCTTTCGATTAAGCTTATTATTCGCTCAATTATGACATGAACATTTATTGGCGTCAGCTTCAAATTATTATCAAACCCAAGGGTTTCAACTTTATCAATCAGTCGCCGAATTCTATCAGTCTCTTCAATTATCAGATTTGCAAGCGGTTTTTGTTCATTGGTGGCGTCTTGCAAAATCAATTGCGCTGCGCCCCTAATACCCGAAAGTGGGTTTTTAACCTCGTGGGCCAATGAACGCCCTATTTGACCAAACGATCTGTCCCTTTGAATAGAATGTTGGCTTTCTAAATATTCTTCACCCCTGCCCTTTGGCCAAAAAACCAAACTGACGAGATTTCCATTTAGAATACTAGAAAGCGAAATATCTACATTCAGTAATTTTGAATTGGCACGCACCATTACTATGTCATAAGCCATTATCTTCACGTCTGGATTTTGAATGCTTGCTTTGAAACCTTCAACTAATTCTTGGTTTAAAAACAAATCTGCCAAAGATAGCTTTTGCAAAGATCGAGATGAAATCTCTAAAACATCATGTGCGAATCCATTCGCCCGCAAAATTCGGCCGCTAGATTTTGATAACAAAAGGATTGGAACCCCAAAGTTCTCAATATAATCGTAATTTTCGTCAGTGATGTCTAGCAAACGAATATACCTTAATTCCAAATAGCAAGCCAATAGAGTTGCCCAATAAATATGCAACAGTAAAGAAAATTCGCAAGAATTATACCAAACCATCCTTTAGAAGATGAGATATTGCACAAAATTGGCGCATTATTGCCTAAATTTTACACATATTTCTTGCGGCGAGCTATTATTATACTCAATTGACAGCCACTATGGTTCGCAATATCAAGGAAAACAATGGAAAACATTGCAATAATAGTTGCTGGCGGCAGTGGAAATCGAGCGCAAACCGCTTTGCCCAAACAGTTTGAAAAGATCGCTGGCCGCACAATTTTGGATTGGGGCGTTCAATATTTTTGCAATGACTCCCGCTTTGACAAAATAATAATTGTCCATGCAAAAGGTGCTTTGGACTTGGTAAAAGATTCAGTTTGTGGTCATGAAAACCTCCTATTTACTGAGGGTGGAGAAACTAGAACCAAAAGCGTTTTTGCGGGATTGAACCTAGCCAAGACCTTTGAACCAAAGCGCATTTTTATACATGATGCGGCAAGACCGGGGATAAATGCCAGAGTTATTGATAGAATTTTTAACGCCTTTGACAAAGGCGCGGACGGTGCTTTGCCAATTTTATTAATTTCCGATGCCTTATGGGAAATAGACGCTTCACAAAACCTAAAGAAGCCTATTTCTCGCGATTTATATAGGCGCGTCCAAACTCCACAAGCTTTTTTGTTTGCCCCATTATTTGCGGCGTATAATAAATTAAAGGACACCGACAGCTTTAATGATGATGCCGAGATAGCAATTAATATCGGCATGAAAATCACGGCAATTGATGGCGATATTGCACTCGATAAAATTACCTTTAAAGAAGATTTTGAACGCATGGAAAAAATTCTCGCACCTTTACAAAAGCAAGTTCGGGTTGGTTCTGGCTTTGATGCCCATAAATTTGGCACTGGCAACTTCATAACTCTTTGCGGCGAAAAAATCCCACATTCGCAGGGCCTTTTGGGCCATTCGGACGCCGATGTTGCATGGCATGCACTGGTCGATG
>CAYTWK010000337.1:0-2029 GCA_964442095.1 uncultured Caulobacteraceae bacterium
AGAATTTATTTTCATGGGGGTTTTATCCAAAAGGCATACTAAAACAAACCATTTTCACAGTATATGGAAAATTTACTTACTAAATTAGGAGAAATTTCTGGGGTTTGTGCGATTCACAGTGTATTGCCGCACACAAATTGGGCAATATAGGACGCAAATTTGCCTTTTTGAATTGGGGCGAAATGTTTACAAGATCGGTTTACACAAGACGCAAACACAAATATTCGCCATATTGTTTGAGAGAGAAATATGCAGAATTTTTATGACATTTTAGTTGCGGTGATTTTGGGAATTGTTGAGGGCATAACCGAATTCTTGCCAGTTTCCTCAACGGGCCATTTAATTTTGACCGAAGAATTGATCGGTCGAAAAATGCCGAATTCTTTTGAAACCATGATTCAATTGGGCGCAATTCTTGCAATTTGCGTTCTTTATTTTGAAAGGCTTTGGAAGGTTTTAATTGGCCTATTAAGTGATAAATTGGCACAAAAGTTTGCAATAAATATTATTACGGCATTTTTGCCCGCCGCTATTATTGGCTTTATATACCATGATTTTATCAAAAATGTTCTATTTAATCCAATAGTGGTATCGGTTTCTTTGATTATTGGCGGTATTGTAATAATTCTAGCGGAGAAATATCGCCCAGAACCCAAAATGGCCGAGGTTGATGATTTTACTTTTTCAACAGCGCTGAAGATTGGCCTCGTGCAATGTTTTTCAATGATTCCTGGAGTTTCGCGGTCGGGTGCAACAATAATAGGCGCCATGCTTATGGGTGTTGAGCGAAAGGCGGCAGCAGAGTTTTCGTTTTTTCTGGCAATACCAACTATGCTTGGTGTATTTGTTTATGAAGCCTATAAAAACCAAGAGGAATTATTATCCGCAGGCGGGCACGAAATGCTTATTGTGGCGGTTGGCTTTGTGGTCTCTTTCATTTCAGCAATTCTCGTAGTTAAGCCATTTTTGAATATTGTTACAAAGATTGGCTTTACGCCATTTGCCTATTATAGAATTATCGCGGGCATAATAATGCTCGGGGTCTTTGCGACATAATGGCGAGTTTTGTTTCTATAGACGTAGAGACCGCAAACAATGATCCTGCAAGTATTTGCCAAATCGGAATGGCAAGATTTGAAAATGGGGAATTAGTTCAGACCTATAACGAGCTAATAAACCCTGAAACCCATTTCAACTCCGCAAATATCAATGTTCACGGCATAATGCCTGAACAGGTTAAAAGGGCGCCGCGCTTTTTCGAAGTATTTGATGAATTACATTCATGGCTTTCTAATGGAATAGTTACATCGCACACTTATTTTGACAAAAGTGCAATCTATGGGGCGATTAAAGCGAATCTGTGCCCAGAGCATACTTATTCATGGCTAGACGCAACCTTGGTAATACGGCGAACCTGGCCGCAATATTCAAAGCGCGGCTTTGGCCTAGGAAACCTTGCCAAGGATTTTGAAATCGAATTTCAGCATCATGATGCATATGAAGATGCGCGGGCTTCGGGCCTGATATTGTGCCGTGCTATAAATGATTCTGGTATATCGCTAGAGGAATGGTATCAATCTATAAGACCAAAACATAAAAGTTCTTGATTTGTTCATATTTTTGCGTAAATGATAATCTATGAATAAAGAACGTCAAACAATCATAATCGGCATTGATCCCGGCCTCCAACGCACTGGCTGGGGTGTCATTGCCGCATCTGGGAATAAGATTTCTTGGATAGCGCATGGTGTTATAAATCCTCCTACGAATTTGCCGCTTGCCGAAAGGCTGGGAATTTTGGCGCAAGAGCTTGGCAGAACCCTTGAACACTATAAGCCAAACGAGGCTGCGGTCGAAGAAACATTTTTTGCAAATTCAGCGAAGACCTCGCTCTTACTTGGTCATGCGCGCGGTGCAGCGCTTGCGGTGTTATCAGGGTATGGTGCGCAGGTTTGTGAATATGCCACTAGGCGTGTCAAAAAAGCCTTGGTTGGCACTGGTGCCGCCGAAAAAGACCAAGTCGCCTTTA
>CAYTWK010000338.1:0-2028 GCA_964442095.1 uncultured Caulobacteraceae bacterium
AAAGGCGAAATTTCGTGGCTTAAGGCGGCGCTTTACACAATCGCGCTAATTACCCTTAGTGAAAGTTTTTGGTCATTTCTCGCCGCGGCTTCACCGGTTTCCTTTGAACTAACGAATAGCGCATTGATTATTAAGGCCACAATACTTTCGCTTGGGCTCGTTGCCTTTATAGTAAAATGGGAAAGCGGAATAATAATAATCTCTCGATTTTGGGTTCTAATACTTCCGATTTTATTGGCATATGTTTCCTCTATCTGGTCGATAAGCCCTTTTGACACTGTTCGCGGGTCAATTATGCTTTTGCTTTTGGTGTTTTTCTCTTTGTCGATTTCGCTCGATTTAGAATATAAACTGTTTTTATTGGCCGCAGTAATCGCTCAGAGCTGCATTGTATTATTGGATTTCGGAACTAGACTATTGCGCCCCGATTATCTATTTGATGGCGCAAATATTGCCTTTTTGCTCGCGCTCCTTGTGTGCACAATAATTGCCTCTAGAAAATGGAGAATCCTATTTATTGTCCTGACGATTATTACAATTGGTTTGGCGATTTTGGTTTCCACATCATCCGTTATGGCCGCAAGTTTTGGATTGATTATCGCATTTGCTGCTGGCGCAATAAATAGAGCACGATTAAGCAATGCGCAAAAGAGCACATTATTACTATTCCTAGCAATCATAGCGTTGATTGTGATTTTGGCCTTGTTTGGCACTTATTTTTCAAATGCCCTAAGCGATTTGTTTGAACATTTGGGCGCACGCGCACTATTGGGCACTGGTTTTGAAACAGCAGGCCAAACTATAGGTGCGCAATTTGGCTTGGGGCTTGGTGTATTGGGCCTTTGCATTGGCATGACTTGGCTTTTTGGCTCAATAGCAACAGCCTATTTTCTCGGACGAGTATCTTTTAGTCTATCATTACTTATTTTTTCCACTGCGGCGCTATTGCTGATTTCGCCTGACAAGATCGATTATCTAGGCCCTATTTGCATCATTTTTCTGGCCGCAATATACAAATCAATAATTGCCAAAATTAAACTAGATTCTCGAAGTAACCATCTAGCTTTGAAGCGAAATCGCCGCCCATAATGCCCGGTAAATTCTAGCGCTAAGCGCGCGAAGCTTTAATGGAAAGACTTTATTTGTAGCCATAAAATAGATTGGTGAAATAAATAATCTAAGAAATGGAAATTTAGCCGCAAAAAAGGCCGTCTTTGCACTTTTGAGATTGCGCATTTCTGGATGCCTATCGGTTATATGTTTAAAGTTTGGCCCAGCTTTGGCAAATTTCTCAAGTAAAATTTTATCCTCATCCAGACCCAAATGAGTTGCCGGTATCTCCACATGCGAAACGGCATAATTACTGGCACTGGCCCTCAATGCCCAATCAACATCTTCCCAGCCCCAACCGACAAATCCACAATCAAATGGAATAGCATCCATTACATCACGGCGCACCAATAGATTGGAGGTCGCAACTGCAATAGGGCCCCGTAATGACCTTTCGGCGGCATTTAGACAATCACTTGATTGTGCAAGCGCACGTGCAAGATCATATCTTTTATCATTGGATGCTTGCTTTGTCGTGAAACCGCCATAGGCAATTGTAGGCTCTGCATTTTCAATCAGCTCGAGCCATTTGGCGATAAAATTGTCGCTATCCGGAAGCATATCTGAATCAAGAAAGAGAATATAGCGGCCATAGGAAAATTCGATTAGCCTATTGCGGGCAAGAGACCTGCCTTTATTTTCCTCTAGTGCAATTAAAGTCGCGGAGATGGAGAAATTCATTATTTGCGTCTTGATTGCTTCTATTAGATTAATGTCGCCAGAGCCATCATCAATTACGATTAATTCGATTTCGCTAATGCCTTTATTATTTTCAAGCTCTAGGCGGAGCTTTTCGAGCAATAATGACGGATCATAACGAAATGTGGGCGATACAATCGACAAAATAGGGCTTTTTGGCCGCGTAATTGAATTTGAATATATGGTTTCTTTAATCGGGCTTTGGGTCATGTTTTTTGC
>CAYTWK010000339.1:0-2014 GCA_964442095.1 uncultured Caulobacteraceae bacterium
GGGTGTAACTGGGGCGCAACGGAATATCTGGCCAGGCGCGAGCTATTTCCTGGCCAACATTCAGATCAAATTCTGAATACCATAGGTTGGTTTGTACTTCCAGGTAAGTGGCAACGCTTAATCGAATACTGCCTTCCAGTGCTTGGTGCTGACCAAATTTTTGCCCGCCATTGATTAAAATAGCTTTGGCGTTTTTATCGTTAGTGATGACTTGTCGCCATGCATTATGACATAACAATTCAAAGCGCGCGTTATTGCGCAAGTGTTTTGCTTGTGTATTTAATTTTCGCTCACTCGCGGGTAATAAATAAAATGCTTCTTTGGTTAAATCCACCGCCGCTGTTGCTGAAGCGCTGCCAGCATCGGTATTGCCGTTCATCGCGGGTGCATTAGGGTCTTTTAATTCGACCCAATCACCGGGATAGCGCAGTTTGATATTGGTTGGCCAATGTTCCTGACCCGTATCATCTTTTCTGGCGACCACAATCAATTCAACCTGATACCAGCCTTCATGCGTTTTTGGTTGCGCTACAACCCATGGAGAAACCAATAGGCTTGCGATGGCCAATGCTAATTGCAGCAATCTTGACAGGTGTTTTACAGGTCGCTGATTATTTGATTGATAAATCATAGATTCATTCCAGCAGTAATTGTTAAGAGTCGGCATTATTTGCCGGTCATCAAGTGATCTAATAAATCGACGACGGTTTGGATGCGTGTTTCGGTCGCTTCCAAATTCATCGTGAACTTTAATTGATTGGCGCCTTCCAGTTTGTAGATGCGCGGTTGGCTTTGCACCAATTTTACTATTTTGAGCGGATCTACCCGCGTGTCACTTGAAAATTCAATTTTTCCACCACGGGCATTGGCTTCCAACTTGGTAATGCCAATTGCCTCAGCCGTAATTTTGATTTGCGTAACACGGAATAGATTTTTAATTTGCTCGGGCAACATGCCAAAGCGATTGATCATTTCAACTTGCAAATCGCGGAGGGCTTCTTCGCTATCAGCATTGGCCAAACGTTTGTACATCACCAAGCGTGTGTGAACGTCAGGCAGATAATCGGCTGGAATTAATGCAGGTATACGCAGATTAATGTCAATCGCTTCGCTCAGTGCTTTTTCAAGATCGGCTTGCTTGCCTTGGCGAATGGCTTTTACGGCGCGGTCCAGCATATCCATATAAAGTGAAAAACCAATCGTTTGAATTTGGCCGCTTTGTTCATCACCTAATAATTCACCGGCGCCGCGAATTTCCATATCGTAGGTTGCCAGGGTAAAGCCTGCGCCCAAATCTTCTGCGGCACTAATGGCTTCAAGGCGTTTTTGCGCATCGTCGGTCATTGCGCGGCGGTCGGGCGTTAATAAATACGCGTAGGCCTGGTGATGTGAGCGACCAACACGACCGCGCAATTGATGCAATTGTGCCAAGCCAAATTTATCGGCACGGTTAATAATAATGGTGTTGGCGCTGGGAATATCGATGCCCGTTTCGATAATCGTGGTGCACACCATAATATTGAAGCGCTTGTGATAAAAATCCGACATCACCCGTTCGAGGTCGCGCTCGCGCATTTGGCCGTGGCCAATACCGATGCGCGCCTCGGGAATCAATTCTTGCAATTCGCGCGCAACTTTCTCAATCGTATCGACTTCATTGTGCAGATAATATACCTGCCCACCGCGCAGGATTTCGCGCAGTATCGCTTCTTTAATAACGGCCTCGTCATAGGTGCGCACAAAGGTTTTTACCGACAAACGTCGTGCAGGCGGTGTAGCGATAATCGATAAATCGCGAATGCCCGCCATCGACATATTCAGTGTGCGCGGAATAGGTGTTGCTGTGAGCGTAAGAATATCGATCTCGGAACGCAGGGCTTTGATTTGATCTTTTTGCCTTACACCAAAACGATGCTCCTCATCGATAATCAACAAACCCAAATCTTTGAATTTGATATCGGGTGATAAGAGTTTATGCGTGCCGACGACTATATCCACTTTGCCTTCCGCTAAC
>CAYTWK010000340.1:0-2012 GCA_964442095.1 uncultured Caulobacteraceae bacterium
AATAGTGAATAATAAGGCACCAAAAAAGCAAAGCAAAGCGGATATTCTTCCGAAAATGCCCAATTTATGGAGGTTTAGAGCCGCCAATATTCCCAAAAGCGAATGGGTGATTTGGATATTTGCGGCAATTTTCAAAAGTTCTTTCGCATATTCGTCGATTGGCAAATGCCGACCCGCAGCCATCAGCAAAACCGCAAGGCCGCCGAAAATGCCGAAAATCAAAGCCGTGAATGCAAAAAAATTGCGGTGCAATTTATCTATTATCGCCATCAAGCAAATTACCCAATTGACCCAAAACCGAGCCTTCACCGCTTGCGCCATATGTGCCGGGCATCGAGGCCATCATGCGCCCTGCAAGTCTCGAGAATGGCAAAGATTGTATCCAAACTGTGCCCGGGCCTCGAAGCTCGGCAAAGAAAACGCCCTCGCCGCCGAAAATCATGCTCTTGATAGAGCCGGCTCTCGTAACTTCAAAATCAATCGTATCGGTAAAGGCGGCAACGCAGCCAGTGTCAATATGAATACTCTCACCAATCCCAAGGTCCTTGCGTATAAGGCAACCGCCCATATGAACAAAAACCAGACCATCGCCTTCAAGCTTTTGCATAATAAAGCCTTCACCACCAAAAAGGCCAGTCATGATTTTGCGCTGAAAATATATGCCAAGCGAAACCCCCTTTGCGGCGGCCAAAAAGCTATCCTTCTGGCAAATCAAGCGCCCTCCAAAGTCGGAAAGTTTTAGCGCCAAAATGTGCCCAGGATATGGCGCAGCAAATGCCATTTTGGCTTTACCTTGGCCCTTATGGGTGAAAACCGTTGTGAAAAGACTTTCGCCGGTAATAAGGCGTTTACCAGCGCCCAAAAGTGCACCCCAAATGTCTTGGTTTTGCGCCGAGCCGTCGCCGAAAACGCTGTCCATTTCGATACTTGGGGCTTTATACATCATCATGCCAGCCTCGGAAATTGCGCTTTCGCCGGGATCGAGTTCTATTTCGACAAACTGCATTTCTTCGCCAAAAATTTGATAATCAATTACATCTGATGCCATTTTATCCTCCGGCCAATTATTGATGCTAATCTAATCGTGTTCGCATTTGGTTCAAGAAGTATCTTTGCATGATGCGGTTTTTTCTTGCGCTAATGTGAAATGCCGATAGTTTGGCGAAAACTAAAAAGGAAATGAAAATGGTTTGGGGTTTGGATAATGCGCGCGCGATTTTGGGCGTGCTCGCTATTTTGGGGATTTGTTGGCTATTTTCCGAGAATAAAGGCCGTTTTCCTTGGCGTCTTGCACTTGGTGCCATGGTTGTGCAGGCAGCGCTTGTGCTTTTGCTCTTTGCATTTCCACAAAGCCAATCAGTCCTGAATGGCATAAATAGCGGCATTGATGCTTTATCAAAAGCCACCGCCGAAGGGACAAAATTCCTATTTGGCTATTTGGGTGGCGGAGATTTGCCGTATATGCCCTCAAAACCCGATGCACCACCACCATTTTTGTTTGCGTTCCAAGTATTGCCAACCATTTTGGTGATTTCAGTTCTATCGGCAATCCTATGGCATTGGCGCATCTTGCAATGGATTACTCGCGGCTTTGGCTTTTTGTTTGAAAAATCAATGGGTCTGGGCGGCGCATCGGCCCTTGCGACCGCCGCAAATATTTTTATGGGCATGGTCGAAAGTCCAATAGTTATCAAAGGCTATTTGGATAAATTATCTCGCTCTGAATTCTTTATGATGATGGTTGTGGGCCTCTCAACCGTTGCTGGCTCTACTATGGTCGCCTACGCGCTTATCCTCAAAGATGTATTGCCGAATGCGGCGGGGCACATAATTGTGGCATCAATCATAACTGCGCCAGCCGGTATTTTGATTGCAAGGATTATTATCCCCGAACACAAAGGCTTTACCGCCGAGGGTGTCGATTATTCTTCGGCCCTCAAATATGATAGCACTATGGATGCGCTTTCAAAGGGTGTTCAAGATGGCCTTATGGTTGTTGTGAATATTGCGGC
>CAYTWK010000341.1:0-2010 GCA_964442095.1 uncultured Caulobacteraceae bacterium
TTTGTTCATGGTTTGTTTTGCAATGGATTCGGTTTTGGGTCAAGTGTTGCAAATATATTTGCCAAATAGGCTTGCCATTGCATTTTATGAATGTAGTTTGACTAAAACAAAAGGGCAGGGACGGCGCTGATGAATATTAAAAATAAGACAATAATTATAACCGGTGCCGCAAGTGGCATTGGGCGGGCTTTGGCAATTGCGGCCTCAATGGCTGGCGCGAATTTGGCACTTGTTGATGTTCAAAAAGATGGCCTTGAAGAAACCAAGCGCCAATGTAATGGCAATGGCAAAATATCTCTCCATTTGGCGGATTTGTCACAGCGCGCGGCCATAAAGCCCTTGTTTGATGAAATAATGGCCGAACACGCAAATATTCATGTGCTGGTTAATAATGCGGGTGTTGCGGTGGCTGGACAATTTACACAAACCAGCGAAAATGATTTTGATTGGCTTTTCGAGATTAATTTTCACGCCGTGGTTCGCATGACGCGCGCATTTTTGCCTATTTTGCAGCGTGAAGAAATGGCGCAAATCGTCAATATCTCGAGTATTTTTGGAATTATCGCGCCATTTGGGCAAAGCGCCTATAGTGCGTCAAAATTTGCGGTGCGTGGGTTTTCGGAAAGTTTGCGGCATGAATTGGCTGGATCAAATGTCGGCGTAACCGTGGTTCACCCTGGCGGAATTGCAACCAATATCGCCAATAATGCGCGTATGCCCCAAGGCAGTGATAGCGAAATGGAAAAAGCGCGTAAACGCTTTAATGCAAAGCTTGTGAAGCCGCCAAAAGAAGCGGCAGAACTTATTCTAGAAGCAATTGAAAAGCGCGCGCCAAGGCTTTTGATTGGCAATGATGCAAAATTTGCGGAGCTATTACAGCGCCTATTCCCAGTGACTTATTGGGGGAAATTGGTAAAGTATTTTAGTTAGAAAACGCACGGCTCAGGGCACTTAGCAAAGTCAAAAAATGAAATATATTTATTGTGGGAAATCACTAAAACAACACAAACGAGCGCGGCAACAATCCAAATGCCTGTGGTTTTATTTGAGCGAAAAATCATCGAATAGTCCGCATTTGATTTATTCATCGCAATTACTTGTCCAAAAAGGTGAATTGCCGCGCCAAAAAGCGCAGGCAGCCCGACAACTAATAGCTGAATTGGTTTTTCATAGCATTGGTCTTCAAACATAATTTTAGTGCTCAAAAGCATTAAATTAATTGAGAGCACAATTAGTAAGACTGAAGCAAAATAAAACCCCGCCACCCATTTTGGCGCATTTTTCCCAAACCGCCGCGCGGTGGATTTAACGCCAATTAATGCGTCATCATCGACATCGGACATTGCATAAATTGTATCATAGCCCAAAGTCCAGAATAATGTGCCGAGCCATAGCAAAATAGCCGCAAAGCTAATTTCGCCAGTCACAGCGGCATAGCCAACAAAAACGCCCCAATTAAATGTCATGCCAAGCCATGCTTGGGGCCACCATGTTATGCGTTTCATAAAAGGATATGCCGCCACCAACGGCACGGCGCAAAGCGCAACAAACTGCGCAAACTTCGGCAAACAAAGCAAAACCAAAAGCCCAATAATCAATTGCACCCCAAGCCAAATTGCCGCCTGTTTGACATTTAATGCGCCGCAGGCAAGGGGGCGGTTTTTTGTGCGCTCAACTTTGGCATCAAAATCTCTATCGACAATATCATTTATGGTGCAGCCTGCGCCGCGCATTGCAATTGCGCCAATTATCCAAAGCATGGCAAACACAAAATCTTGGGATGAAAACCGCTCACCGATGCGACCCAAAAACTGCCCCATAAAGCATGGCAGCGCCAAAAGCCAAAACCCAATCGGCCTATCAAAGCGCGAAAGCTGTAGATACGGCCGCCAAGATTTTGGGGCAAAATCTATTATAGAATTTGGAATTGCGTCTTGGGGTTGGTTCATATTGCTTGAATAGCACACCAATTGTGCAAGCAAAATATTTTACAGCAATTTAGTGGATTTT
>CAYTWK010000342.1:0-1991 GCA_964442095.1 uncultured Caulobacteraceae bacterium
AAATATACGCAAAGATTCCTTGCCTTCTTCGGCGTCTACGCCATTTGCAATTAAGCCATCATAGACCATTTTTATGCGATCGCTTTCCTTGACCCGAAGTTCGCCAATCCCGTCCATAATGGTTTCGCCGTCGGCAAATGCCGCCGCAATTGCAAGTATTGGATATTCATCAATCATGCTTGGGGCGCGCTCGGGCGGAACCACTATCCCCTTTAATGATGAATGACGCGCGCGCAAATCGGCGATTTTTTCGCCGGCCACCACACGTTCATTATAAATTTCTAAATTCGCGCCCATTTCAATAAGGGTTGTGAATATCCCCGCCCGAAGTGGGTTCATCATTACGTTTTCAATTACAACGTCCGAACCCTCTATAATAATAGCCGCCACAACCAAGAATGCCGCGCTTGATGGGTCCCCCGGAACTACAACATCGCAAGCAGTCAATTCGGCCTTTCCGCGCACACTTGCATGGCGGCCATCGGGTTTGTCCTCAACCAATACTTCAACGCCAAACCCCCGAAGCATATTTTCGGTATGATCCCTTGATGGCTTGGCCTCGATTACGGTGGTAATGCCATCGGCGCGCAGGCCGCAAAGCAAAATCGCGCTTTTAACCTGCGCCGACCCTTTATCGGAGAAATATGTAATCGGCTTTACTTCATTTGTGCCAATAACCACGCATGGCAAAAGCCCGCCTGCCCGCATTTCATAGCGCACGCCCATTTGCGCCAATGGATCAAGAATACGCGCCATTGGCCGCCCGCGCAAAGAATTATCGCCTGTATAAAACGCCTTTATTGGAAAAGAGCCGGATACGCCCATAGTTAGCCGAACACCAGTTCCAGCATTGCCAAAATCGATAAAATCATTCGGCTCTTGAAGGCCGCGTGTCCCTAGGCCAATTACTTCCCAAATATCGCCATTTTGCGAAACCCCTGCGCCAAAGGCGCGCATTGCTTTGGCGGTATTGAGGACATCTTGGCCCATCAAAAGGCCGCTAATTGTGGTTTTGCCTGAAGCCAAAGCACCAAGAATCAAAGAACGATGCGAAATTGATTTATCACCCGGGGCACTAATTTGGCCTTTTAACGAACACGATGGTTTGGAGGAAAGATATGACAATTTTAGCTCTTTGTATTAGGATTTTAGACTGAGTAGAAAAATCTGGTGCCGCAATATCACTAAAAATAGCAATTTTCAAAAAAAATGCAGTATTTGCGCATTCTGTGTTTTGACTCGCGCGCAATTGCGTGGCAAGCGGCACTCCGAACACCCTAACGCTTCGCTGCTTGAGGGCTAAAATATCAAAGGAGCATTAGATTGCCAAAATTAGATTTAGGTGAAAAACAATTGTGCCCACAATGCGGCGCAAAGTTTTACGATTTACATAAAAGACCTGCGGTTTGCCCAAAGTGTCACAATTCTTTTGATCCAGACGATGAAGAAATTGTTGCAATCCGCCAACAAGCGCGCGTTTCTGCACTCGATATCGAAGAGACACCAGATGATGAGGATGATGAAGCAATTGTGAAAGTCGTTCCTGTCAGCGATGATGATGATGTCGATGGCGAAGAAATGACCCCAGAAGTAGATGTTGTTGCCATTGACGAGCCAGAGCTAATCATGGGCGATGATGGTGATGATGATGGCGATATTAACGTAAATACTTCGGAACCAATCCCTGAGGGCTTCTCGGAGCAAGATCTCGATGAAGATGATCCTGAGGCCGAAGAAGAAGTGCCGTTCATCGAAGGTGACGACGAATTATTCGAAGAAGAGCTTGCGGAGTTAGACGTAGACGAAGAAGGCGACGTTCCATAGTCTTCATAAAAATTAAGATTCAAAAGGCGGCCCATTTGGTCCGCCTTTTTTATTGCGCTAAAATTGCCAATATGCTTTATCAGCATTATGGACAGCGATATAAGTATAAAACGTCTAAACCCCGAAAACATGGGCGAATATTACCAAATGCTCGAATTATTTGCGCG
>CAYTWK010000343.1:0-1987 GCA_964442095.1 uncultured Caulobacteraceae bacterium
GAGGGGATGTGATCGGATTGTACCGGTGGACATTTATGTGCCGGGTTGTCCACCCTCTGCCGAGGCTTTGGTTTATGGAATTTTGCAATTGCAAAAGAAAATTCGCCGCGAAGGGACCATTGAAAGATGAGTTCGGCAAAAAAATTATCAGCCATCGCAACCCGCATTAAAAAGGCGCTAAAAGGCGCTATTATTAGTGCGGATGTCATAAATGGCGAGCTTAATATTAATGTTCAAGCTTCTGAAATTATTGCGGTTTTAAGTAATTTGCGAAACATAGAGGGCTTTAGCTCTATGGTTGATATTTGCGGCGCCGATTATCCAGAGCGTCCACTTAGATTTGATGTGGTTTACCATTTACTTTCAATGAATGAAAATGTGCGCGCCAGAGTAAAAGCCCAAGTCGGCGAGGGTGGCTCAATCCCAAGTGCAACCGAAATCTGGCCAATTGCCAATTGGCTAGAGCGTGAATGTTTTGATATGTATGGCGTTCTTTTTGAGGGCCACCCCGATTTACGTCGCATCTTGACCGATTATGGTTTTGAAGGCCATCCACTTCGCAAGGATTTCCCGCTTACGGGCCACGTTGAAGTTCGCTATGACGAAGAACAAAAACGCGTAATTTACGAACCTGTGAAACTAGTCCAAGAGTTCCGCGATTTTGATTTTGAAAGCCCTTGGGAACAAGATGCGGTTGCAAATCTAGCGGGCGCAGAACTTTCAAAAGAGAGTGCGAAATAATGAGTGATAGCCTTACCATTACCGAAACTTTTGATAGTGACGTTGCGGTTGAACCCGGCAAGCGTAATTTCAATATTAATTTTGGTCCACAGCACCCTGCTGCGCATGGCGTTTTGCGCCTCGTCCTCGAGCTTGATGGCGAAATCGTTGAGCGCGCCGACCCCCATATCGGGCTTTTGCACCGAGGCACCGAAAAACTCTTGGAACATAAAACCTACCTTCAAGGCACTCCATATTTTGACCGCCTCGATTATGTTGCGCCAATGAACCAAGAGCATGCTTTTTGCCTTGCGATTGAAAAATTGGGCAATATTGAGGTGCCAAAGCGCGCCCAATATATTCGCGTTTTATTTAGTGAAATTGGCCGTATTTTAAACCACACCCTAAACGTAACCTTCCAAGCACTTGATGTAGGCGCTCTAACGCCTTCAAATTGGGGTCTTGAAGTGCGCGAAACCTTAATGGTCTTTTATGAGCGCGCGTGCGGCGCAAGGCTCCATGCCAATTATTTTCGCCCAGGTGGTGTTCATCAAGATTTAACGCCAAAACTCCTAAAGGATATTTATGATTGGTGCGATCCATTCCTAAAGACGCTTGATGAAATCGAAACCCTAATTACCGAAAACCGCATTTTCAAACAGCGCAATTGCGAAATCGGTGTTGTTGACAAGCAAACCATTTTGGACTGGGGATTTTCGGGAGTAATGGTTCGCGGTTCTGGTATTCCATGGGATTTGCGCAAATCGCAGCCATACGAATGTTATGATGAATTGGAATTCAAAGTTCCAGTTGGCAAGCACGGCGATTGCTATGATAGATATCTTTGCCGCATGGATGAAATGCGCGAAAGTGTGAGAATTATCAAACAATGTATTGATAAAATGCCGGACGGGCCAGTTTTGCCTGAAAATAGCAAATATGCACCGCCGCGCCGCGCTGATATGAAAGGCTCCATGGAGGCATTAATCCACCATTTCAAACTTTACACCGAGGGCTTTCATTTGCCAGCCGGCGAAACCTATGCCTGTGTTGAAGCGCCAAAGGGCGAATTTGGTGTGTATTTAGTGTCTGATGGCGGCAATAAGCCATATCGAGTTAAAATCCGCGCCCCAGGTTTCCCGCATTTGGCGGCTTTAGAGCATATAACCAAAGGCCACCAATTGGCCGATGTGGCGGCAATTATCGGCACACTCGATATCGTCTTCGGGGAGATTGATAGGTGAGGGGTTTAATACTAATCAGCTCC
>CAYTWK010000344.1:0-1956 GCA_964442095.1 uncultured Caulobacteraceae bacterium
GGGCGGGCTTCGATTTCCTCTAGAACTTTATCTAATTGACGCTTAGATCGCACTAAGTAATATGATCTTTCTAAAGTTGTCATACCCTCAAAAAGTGGCGCAACAGCGCGTAAAATGGCGTTTAGGGTTTCACCAGTTGAATCTGAGACCAAATGCACATTCAAAAAAACATTATTAGACATAATTCTATGACTAAAGCGCATTTTCCAATCTAGCAATATCGCTTTGAAATTTGGACCTGATTATCAACAGCGACTTGTTAATAAAATCTTCATCTCTGTTAATAAAATGTGAAGAAGCAAGATTAAAATTTTCCTGTTAAAAATTTTCGCTGCTTTTTACCAAAATTTCTATGATTTATCCACAAAATGTACCGCGTTATTTAACAAGACTAATTCTTAAAACATTTTATCCACAATGCATATTGATATTCATATTTTCCATTATGATGAAGCGGTAATTTTGATATCTCTATTATTTCGACTGTGTATGAAATACATAATAGACTAGACAAATTGTGGATAAATAGCCAATTCATATTTTTATTAACTGCCTTATTATCTATTATTATTTTTTTTCCAAAAGGAATATTTTTTGACAAAAGAAAAAGCCAATAAGCCCTTAATTATTGAAACTATAAAGGGAAATAAATCTAAGAGACTTCCTGTATGGATGATGCGCCAAGCCGGTCGACATTTGCCAGAATATAGAGAATTACGATCAAAAAATTCTAGCTTTTTGGATTTTTGTTATGCTCCTGCTGCAGCTGCAGAGGCTACTTTGCAACCAATCCGAAGATATGACATTGATGCGGCGATAATATTTTCCGATATTTTAGTAATTCCAGATGCAATTGGACAAAAGGTTTCCTTTAAAGAAGGTGTTGGACCATTATTAGAACCAATAACAGAATCTAGTGAATTGGCGAAACTTGATAGTTCAAAACTAGAGCAAAGACTAGGTCCAGTTTATGAAGCCTTAGGCCGAGTAAGAGAGAAGCTTTCACCAGAACAAGGGCTTTTGGGTTTTGCTGGCGCGCCATGGACTTTAGCTACCTATATGATTCAAGGTAAAGGCGGGGATAGAGAAGCGGCAAGGATTTTTGCCTATAAAAACCCGGAATTTATGGAAGTTTTGTTTGAGATTCTTATTGATGCCGTTGCAAGACATCTTATTACTCAATTAAAGTCTGGCGCTGACGCTGTTCAAATTTTTGATTCTTGGGCCGAAGATCTAAGTGAATATGGCTTCAAAAATTGGATTTTGAAACCGACCAAAGCCTTGGTAGAGAAAGTAAGAAAAGAAATTCCTGATGCACCTATAATCGGCTTTCCACGTGGATCTTCAAATAGAGCCAGAGAATATATTCAAACAATAAGTGTCGATGGTTTTGGCCTAGATATTGGTGCCGATGTTAAAAAGGCGCGTGATAATGTCGGCGAAAAAATTTGCCTTCAAGGTAATTTAGATCCAATGTGTTTGGTGGCCGGCGGAAATGTGCTTGAAAGCGAAGTAAGAAGAATAGTAGAGGCTTCGGTGTCTGGCCCGCATGTCTTTAATCTTGGTCATGGTGTTGTTCCGCAAACACCGATTGATAATGTAAATAAAATGATTTCAATCATTAGGGGACAATAGTTTGAAAAAAATAGCTATCGTCCTTTTTAATCTTGGTGGTCCTGATACATCAAATAATATTAGACCTTTTTTGAAGAATCTTTTTAGTGATAAAGCGATTATTGATTTGCCAGCAATTGCGCGAATACCATTGGCCTATTTGATTTCTACTTTGCGCGCGCCAAAAGCAAAGCCATTATATGATATAATGGGCGGTTATTCTCCATTATTAGATAATACCAAACAGCAAGCAAGTAAGCTTGAGGAACAGCTTAATTCAAAAGCCAAAGGGATTGAATTTAAGGTCTTTATAGCAATGCGCTATTGGCATCCTATGACCGC
>CAYTWK010000345.1:0-1956 GCA_964442095.1 uncultured Caulobacteraceae bacterium
GCCCAAGCGGGAACGCATATGGATGGCCGCCAAACTTATGGTCATTCTATGATTATCGCGCCATGGGGCGAAGTTTTGGCGCAAATGGACGGACGCGAAATCGGCTATAGGATTGCGCAAATTGACCCGGCGTTATCCGATGAAGCAAGGCGCAAAATACCCGCTTGGCGCTTAAATCAAGGTTTTGAATTGCCATGATCAAATACCAATTAAATTGCCAATCGGGCCATAAGTTTGAGGCTTGGTTTCCATCAATTGCTGGCTATGATGAGCAAAAGCAAAAAGGCTATGTGGTGTGCCCTTTCTGCGGAACCCATGATGTCGATAAAGCGATTATGGCGCCAAGCATCAAGAAGAGCGCGCCAAAACCCAATGAAGCAATAGCTGCAATTAATGCGCCAGAATTGGTTCCAGAGCCAATCCGCGATTTTATGAAAAACTGGCGCGAGCAAATCGAAAAAAACTATGATTATGTTGGCGATAGTTTTGCCTCTGAAGCGCGCGCAATTCATGATGGCGCGAGCGAGGCGCGTCCCATTTATGGCGAAACCACGCCCAAAGAAGCTATTGAACTAGTCGAAGAAGGAATTAAAATCGCCCCGCTTCCGCCCCTTGCAAACCCCAAGGGCGATAAGGGGATTAATTAGGCAATACCCAAAACATATGACCCACCAGCCATAAAACGCCAACAAAATTAATTGTAAAAACCCGACCTCTTAGTAGTACATTATTTGTCATAGTCTGAACAAATGTATGCCACAGCCTACCGAGGAAAAATGCCCATGCGGCGACAATATCCCAAATTTGTATTTCTGACTTTAAGGCCAAAACCGCAATCGCAAGATAGGCAAAAATCGGAATCTCAAACTGATTGGCAAGGTTTCGTGAAACCCTTTTTGATGTTTCCCCATCGGCGTTGGCATTTACATAATCAGATATCGCAACTTCCTTTTTCAATACTGATTTTTGGCGCAAAAAAGTAAGCCATGCATATAAAAACACAACCAAAGCGAAATGACCGATAAAAGGCAATATGGCCAATTGTTCAATTGTCATCTAAAAGTTCCTCCACAAACTTTGGCACTATCTCGCTCGCTTTGCCATTTATGGTTTCATGGAATTTGCTCGCGCCAAGGCTTGGCTCGAGGTTTAGTTCAACGCATTTTGCGCCGGCTTTTCGTGCCACTTCGACAAAGCCCGCAGCAGGATAAACATTGCCGGATGTGCCGATTGAAATAAAGAGATTGCAGCTTTCTAATCCAACATAAATCTCATCCATGTAAAATGGCATTTCGCCAAACCAAACAATATCGGGGCGAAGAGTTGCGTTCACATCGAATGGTGATTTTGTATCGGGCAAAATATCTTTTTCCCATCTGACCGACTTTTGGGTTTTTGTGCAACGCGCGCTTAAAAGTTCGCCGTGCATATGCAAAACTTTCGCACCTGCCCTTTCATGGAGATCATCGACATTTTGGGTAACCAACATTACTTCGCCGTGCCATTTGTCCTGAAGATGAGCCAAAGCAATATGGGCGGCATTTGGCACCACATCAGAAAGTTGGCGTCGCCTGGCATTATAAAACTCATTTACCAAATCGGGATTTCGCGCATAACCATCGGGTGATGCGACATCTTCTATGCGGTGACCTTCCCATAATCCGTCGGCGGCACGAAAAGTCCTAAGGCCAGATTCAGCCGATATTCCCGCACCAGTAAGGATTACAATTCTTTCCGGTTTCACGCTTTTTCGACCACCATCATATAATTCATGCTGGTATCATTTCCCAATGCCCAGCTATCGAAAAGTGGATTATAGCTAACACCAATTGGGCCACTAATTGAAAGATTATCTAAGCCGGCAAGCGCGTCCAAAATTTCTTGCGGCTTGACCAATTTTTCAAAATCATGAGTGCCTTCTGGAAGCCAGCGCAATATTTTTTCTGCAGCAAAAAC
>CAYTWK010000346.1:0-1955 GCA_964442095.1 uncultured Caulobacteraceae bacterium
AAACGAAAAAGCCAATTATTTCATCGCGCGCGCCCATGAATAGAATTACCACCATACTTATCATTCCGATAATCGCCGCGATTGGTAATAATTTAAATGTAAATGGCGCGCCCATTACCGCAACATTTTTGCGTTGCAATTGCCATGCAGCAGCACAAGTAAAGAAATAGGTTCCGGCAGTCGCAAGACCAGATAAAACCGCCAATTGCTCAAATGTGCCCGATAGCGCAAGCAATATGCCTAAAATTACATGCACCCAAATGGCGACATGCGGCGTTGAGTTTTTGGCATGGACATTGCCCAGAACTTTTGGAAGATTACCATCTCTGGCCATAGCAAATAAGATTCTTGGTGCGCCTAAGACGGAGCTTGCAACCCAAATCACACGCGACATAGTTGCGCCAAATAATAGCAAAAGCCCAAGCGGTGCAATATATTTGCCAATCCCATCGGCGAGTGGGGTTTTGGAATTTGCCAAGTCATTTCCCAAAAGACCTTGGGAAATTAATTGGATACTGACATAAATGAATAAAACCCCGCCCATTGCAATAAATAGTGATTTCGGGATTGTTTTGGCTGGATCTTTAACTTCACCGGATGCACTTAGGATAGTTTCCATTCCGCTAAAGGCGAAAAGAGCAAGAATAACTGCGCGCCCAAAGTCACTTTGGACAAGAGTTACTGGCGCAGATTGTGGGCCTGAAATTACAAAATAGCCGCCAATTAAAATAAAAATCGCCAGCGGTAAAAGCTTTACCAAAGTGCCAAAGCTAATAAGTTTTGACGCGCTGTCCACACTTCTTACATTTATCAGCCCAAACCCGCCGACAATTCCAATAATCAAGATGGGCCGCAATATATTGGGCGCAATTTGCGGAAAATAAGACGATAAGCCATCCGCAAAGGCCGCCGCAATCCCGCCCAAGGCCAATACATTAGAAACATAAACGGTCGCAGCAGTTACTACGCCCCACATTGGGCCAAAGGCAGCCTCGACAGCGCCATATGTTCCGCCACTGGTTGGCACACGGCTAAGGGCTTCGGCGAAGCATAATACCACCGCAATCATCGCGATTGAACAAACAAAAAAGGCCATAGCGGCCTCTGAGCCAGCATATTTTGTCATCGCCGCCGGCAAGGAAAAAATGCCGGCACCAATTGTAACGTTTACAATTGCGGCGGCAAATCCCCAAGTGCCAAGTGTTCTCAAAAGGCCAAAGTCCCGCGCTTTTTCGTGCGCCGCTATTTCATTATTATCCTGCACATTAGCCCCCAAAACATGTATTATTTTCTAAATGTGTGCCGCGCAATTTTGGTTTTGTCAAATATAGCTCTATTTGACGTCGCAAAACTTCATTACATAATCAATCATAGCGGCAGCACGATTTGCCGCGTCTTTAATCTCATCGGGTTCTGAACCCCTATCAAGGGTTTCAATATTAATATAGCGAATACCGCGATAGAGCGCATAATTTGATAATGAACCATCAGTCTTTTTGGTAACCCTCTCAAAACCAATATTGAAATCGCGGCGCTTTAGTTCCTTTGAACAAAATGCTTGCTTTTCGGTTTGGGTGTGCCGATAGGGAATAATCGCAATACTATCGTTATCATCAAATGGATAGCGCCCAGTTTTTGATTTAAAGGGCCGCATTGTCTCATCGCAAAATAGGACCGATATTACGCCGCGCCCATTTGCAAATTCCGATGTTTTATTGCAATCAGATTCTGCGCCATTAAATCCCCTTGAATTAGTATGAACTGCAATAATTGGTCGTTTGGGGAAATCTAAATCGCGCAGAATTCTCTTTGTGTATATAGATCCTGCTTCGAAATAGCGATTTGGATCAATCGGTTTTCCTGTAGTAACATCACTATTCATTCGCGCATTTCTTTGGGTGTCGCGCGGTCCAGTATCGACAAATACTGCCTTGCCGCCATATCGTTTTAGGGCA
>CAYTWK010000347.1:0-1947 GCA_964442095.1 uncultured Caulobacteraceae bacterium
CCCAATCTTTTGCGCGATTGTTAATCCAAGTATATTGGCGTTTGGCGTATTGGCGAGTTTCGGTTATGGCGCGGCTTATGGCCTCTTCTAGGCTTAGTTCATCATTAAAATATTTTTGAATTTGCGGAACGCCGATTGCTTTGGTGGCTGGTAAATCAGGCGATAGGTTGCGGTTTATAAGCGCCCGCACTTCATCAATTGCGCCATTTTCGGCCATTGCCATAAAGCGATTTTCAATATTGGCATAAACAATTTCACGCGGCGGATTTAGTGCAATTCCGCGCCATGTTCCATTTGCCAAAATTGGCGGCTGTGGATCCTTATGCCAATCGGAAAGTGATTTGCCCGTGGCCTCATAGACCTCTAGTGCCCTTGCGATACGCACACTATCTTTAACCTCAATGCGGCTCGCGGCCTCGGGGTCGACTTCCTTGAGCTTGTTATGTGCCGCGCGCCGATCGGCCTCCACGGCCTTTCGGGTTTGGGCGCGGATTTCCGCCGGCACTGGCGGCGTTTCAACCATTCCCATCGTCAGTGCATGGGCATAAAGACCGGTTCCACCAACCAAAACCGCACTTTTGCCTTTGTTGGTAATTTCGTCAATTTTCGTCTTGGCCTCGACGAGGTATTCACCAGTTGAATAAGAATGGCTCGCATCAATATGGCCAAAAAGATGATGCGGAATATTTCCCATTTCCGAAGCCGTGGGACGCGCCGATAAAATCGGAATATCCCTATAGACCTGCATAGAATCCATATTGACTATTTCGCCATTAAGCTTTTGCGCAACCCTAAGCGCCAAAGCCGATTTGCCCGATGCAGTTGGGCCGAGAATTAAAATTATGCTTGTCATGCTTGGCTATTAGCCTATGACGCGTTAAAGCCCAAATGAAATTGATGGAAAAAGACACTGATTGGAAAAGTTATGACCGAGCAGCCCCTTACTATAGTATCCCATTTTGGCGAAGCGCCAATCGATAATGCTATTCAATTATTGAAATCAATTCAGGATGATGTTGATAAGACATTTTATAGCGACGATAACGTCCTTACGCTTACGCACCGCATTGCGCCGCCAATATTGGCCGAAGTTTTTGAAAAGTTTGATAAAGCCAAACTTGATTATTCGACAATCATGCCAACCCCAAAAAAGCTATTGATTGCCGATATGGATAGCACGATTATTTCATGCGAATGTTTGGATGAATTGGCTGATTTTGCGGGCAAAAAGTCAGAAGTTTCCGCAATTACAGAACGCGCGATGGCCGGTGAACTTGACTTTGAAGCCGCCCTTAAGGAGCGCGTGGCAATGCTTCGGGGTCTTTCTATTGATGCCATGCAGGAATGTTTTGATGAGCGTGTGGCCCTAAATGAGGGTGCGGCGGAAATGATACAAGGGCTAAAGGGCGTGGGTGCATATTGCGCATTGGTTTCGGGCGGATTTAAGTTTTTCACGAGCCGCGTCAAAGATTGGGTCGGTTTTGATGAAGATAATTCAAATGAATTTATTTATGATAATGGCGCACTTTCTGGCGACGTAAAAACACCAATTTTGGGCAAAGAAGCCAAACTCGAGCGGCTTTTGGCGCTTTGTGCCGAAAAAAATATCGACATCAAAGATACAATCGCGATTGGTGATGGCGCCAATGATTTAATGATGATTGAGGCCGCAGGGCTTGGCATAGCCTATATGGCAAAACCGATTGTGGCAGCACGCGCCCCCGCGCGGATTAATTCAGGGAATTTGAAAAGTGTGTTGGATTTTGTTTCATGGCCTGCTACGCACGTGAGGAAGATAGAACCTTGGATGTATTACTTGCCATCCCCATTACTTTCTCTCATATGTCGCTTTAGGAAATAAAATTGAACAAAGGAAGCCAGATAGCAAACAAAAAATAGGGCGACCATTGGCCGCCCTATCTTTGTTCAAAACATTCAATTCCAAGA
>CAYTWK010000348.1:0-1926 GCA_964442095.1 uncultured Caulobacteraceae bacterium
AAAACCGCTCCGCATAATCTCGAGGCCGAGCAGGCGCTTTTGGGCGCAATCCTGCTTGATAATCAGGTAATGGTGCGAATTGGCGACAAATTTTCTGGCGATCATTTTTATGATCCGGTTCATGGAACCATTTTTGAAACCATAAAGTCGATTACTACAAAGGGCCATGTTGCCGATGCCGTAACACTTCATGCGCGCTTCGCCCAAGATGGTGCATTAGCATCAATCGGCGGCGCGACGTATTTAGCGCATCTAATTGATGCTGCCGCCGACCCTGCCTCGAGTGCTGATTATGCTAAATTGATTTTCGATTTATCGGTTCGCCGCGAGTTAATCAGGATTGGGGCAGATTTGGGTTATAGCGCCAATCAGATTGGCGATGAATTAGACGGCGCGGAAAAACTAATCGAGGCCGCCGAGGAGCAATTATATCATCTCGCAGAGACTGGCCAAGCCAGCCAAGGCTTTCAAGATTTTGCCGATGCCCTTGAAACCACCATGAAGACTGCGCGTGCAGCATTTAACCATTCAGGCGGGGTTGTTGGCACGCCTTCGGGTTTCCACGAAATTGATAGAATGCTCGGTGGGCTTCATAAATCGGATTTGATTATTTTAGCTGGTCGCCCTTCAATGGGAAAAACCTCTCTAGCAACCAATATAGCCTTTAATGCCGCGCGGCGCTTTCGCACTGAAATTGGCCCAGATGGACAAGAAGAAGTCGTCGATGGTGGAAAAGTCGCCTTCTTCTCACTCGAGATGTCTGCCGAGCAATTAACAATGCGACTCTTGGCGGATTTCACTGGTATTTCATCGAGCCGCATTCGCAAAGGTGATTTGGATAAGACTGAATATGAAAAGCTACAAGACGCTGTTATCGAATTAAATGAATTGCCGCTCTATATTGACGATACTGGCGGTATTTCAATTGCGGCACTAGCCGCGCGCGCACGAAGGCTGCAAAGGCGCAATGGCCTCAATTTGATTATTATCGACTATTTGCAATTAGTAACCTCCAATTCCAAGCGCGGAAGCGATTCACGCGTGCAAGAAGTCTCTGAAATTACCCAAGGTCTAAAGGCGCTTGCGAAAGAACTAAATGTTCCGATAATTGCCCTCTCCCAGCTTTCACGCCAAGTAGAGAGCCGCGATGATAAACGCCCACAGCTTTCGGATTTGCGTGAATCTGGCTCGATCGAGCAAGACGCGGACGTGGTTATGTTCGTTTTCCGTGAAAGCTATTATTTGGAACGTAAAGAGCCGCGCGTTGACACCGAAGAGCATGTGAAATGGCAAGAAGACGTAGCGCGCCTTCAAAACCGCGCCGAAGTCATAATTGCCAAACAAAGGCACGGCGCAATTGGCAAAATTGATTTGGGCTTCAAGGCCGAATTGACTAAATTCACAAATCTTGACCATTATGGCCAAGATCAATATTCAAGCCAATCCTATGACGAATAATCTGGAAAATTAAATTGAACTATTCAACCGCCCCTATAAACAAGGCGCAATTGCGCATAAGTCATGGGGCATTGGCGCATAATTATAAATTTTTCAAAAATATTTGCAAAACCGAGGCCGCAGCAGTAGTCAAAGCGAATGGCTATGGATTGGGTGCAATAGTCTGCGCAAATACACTTTATGATATGGGCGCTAGGTCATTTTTTGTGGCCCATTTAGCCGAGGCCATTGAGCTAAGAAATTCAATCAATAAAAATACACAAATATATGTTTTAAATGGCTTTTTTAAAAGGGAAATCTCATATTATCTTGACCATAACTTAATACCAATTATAAATACACTGCATCAATTTCATATTTGGCAAAACGATATGCAACACCAAGAATGCGCTATTCATATCGATACCGGCATGAATAGGCTTGGGCTCTCGCTTGGTGAATTTGAAGATAATTTCATGGCAATAAATG
>CAYTWK010000349.1:0-1902 GCA_964442095.1 uncultured Caulobacteraceae bacterium
GCCGCTAAAATTAGGCCCGCCATTTTATCTTCAAAGCCAATCTGACGCACCCAAATCGGGAACAGATTAAAGGCTGCGGTCTCTATCGCGCCAATTGCAAGCGCGGGAATGAACAAAGCCGGCGCCGCCATAAATGCCAAATATATTATCTTATAGCCATTATTGCTTTCAATTTTTGGGGTGGTTGGGGTAATGGTTTTTAAAGCGAAAAATGGCAGAATCAGCAAATTAAAACCAATTGCTGAATAAATAACAATCTGCGATTTATAGCCCAAGAGTGCAATCAAAACGCCGCCAACACCAATGCCGCCATAAAAAACCATGGCATAAATGCCCAAGATTCGCCCGCGATATTTTTCTGGCGCGATTTCTAATATCCAGCTTTCCGAGGCGACAAATAAAAAAGTGCCAATAATTGCGAATAAAAACCGAATTATGGTCCAAATTTCTGGTGAAGCAGCAAATAATAAAAAGCAATATAGAATAGCGCTTGAAAGGATTGCCGCCCAAAGGCTTTGTTTTAGAGGAAATTTCGTCAAAAATTTTGGAATAAAGGGCGTAAAAAATAATGGCGCAAGACCAATAAATGTCACCAAAAGCCCGATTATGCTGCTATTGGTGCCAAAATCATCCATTTTAAGCGCATAAAGCGGCGCAATCAGGCCAAACCCAACCGATGCCGAAAACCCAGCCGATAGGGCAATGGCGATTGAGATATAGATTTGGCTATTATTTGTATTGGATTTAGTCAAAACTAATAGGTCAATTTGATTTCGCGCAAGCGCTCTTCTAGGAATTCTTGCGCCGTAATTGATGGATACTTGCTTGGGCCACATTCAGGCAGCGTTTCAATCAAATAATCGGGGTTAAAATGCAAGAAAAACGGGGTTGAATAGCGGGCAAATTTTGCGCGTTCTGGGTTGGGGTTAATCACGCGGTGGATAGATGAGGTCAAAACATCATTAGTAAGGCGTGAAAGCATATCGCCAACATTAATCGCCAAACAGCCTTCAGGGGCAGTAACATTGCGCCATTCGCCCTTTTTATCTAGCAATTGAAGCCCTGGTTCATCGGCGCCAAGTAAAAGCGTAATCACATTAATATCGCCATGCGCGCCGGCCCTAATAGCGCCAGGTTCGATTTCATGAGTTACTGGCGGATAATGCAAGAGCCGCAAAATCGAATTGCCTTCATTGACCTTATCGTCAAAGAAATTATCACCTAGTTTAAGGTGAATTGCGACGGCCTTTAGAATGCGGCGACCTAAATGATCAAATGCGCCAAACATAGCGTCAACATAGGTGGACCAATCTTCAACTTCTTCAACATCCAGATTATGCGGCATTAATTCAGCAAAGCGGTGGTTTTCAGGAAGTTCACGACCAGCATGCCAAAATTCTTTTAAGTCGGCGACTTTATGATCCTTTGCGGTTTCAATTCCAAATGGGGTATAGCCGCGCTTGCCGCCAGAACCCTTAATCATATATTTGTTCTTGGTTTCGAGTGGTAATGCGAAAAACTCTTTGGCGCGCTCTAGGGTGCCATCAATAATACCTTGGGGGACACCATGATCCGAAACCACTGCAAAGCCATAATTTTCAAACCACTGACCGAGTTCTTTGGCAAAAGCTTCTGGGCTTTCGTCAAAAGTCTTCATTGAAACTGGCGGTATAAAAGAGCTCATGAATGTTTCCCCAAACTGATTACGGTTGTAATAGAACTAATTTTGCCATAGATAAAGTGACCTTATGTCGCAACTGGAAGAAAAAAAATGACTAAACCAATTGAGCTTTATATTTGGCCTACGCCCAATGCTTGGAAAATTACAATAGCCCTAGAGGAAATGGAGCTGCCGTATGAAGTGAAATATGTAAATATTGGCGCAGGTGAGCAATTTACGCC
>CAYTWK010000350.1:0-1881 GCA_964442095.1 uncultured Caulobacteraceae bacterium
CATGCGGATTTAATGCGCCAAATGCTCCCAATCTAGAGCTGATAATTATTTTGTAATTATGCTAATAGATTTTGATTTTATACCTATGAATGACTTAGGGTCAAATCAGTCTCTTAGGAAAGCAAAAAATTGAAAAAAAGAATCGCATCCCCCTCTCCGCTCGGCGCCAGTTTAGTTGGAAATGGCGTAAATATTGCGGTATATTCAAAACATGCCAGTAAGATTGAGGTTTGCTTTTATGAAAAAAATGGCAAAAAGCTAATTTCAAGACAAGCGCTTTCAAATAGGCAAAATGATGTTTTTTTCGGCTTTTTTGAAAACATTGCCGAAGGAACCCTATATGGATTGCGTGCATATGGGGACAATTCACACGATTCTGGAAATCGCTTTAACGGACAAAAATTGCTTATTGACCCCTATGCTCTTGAATTAAATAGTGAAATTCGACTTCATCCGTCAATGTTTGAAAATGAATATGATAGTGAAGACTTTGTTCCAAAAGCGCGAATTATCTCGCCAAAGACAATCAAATTCAACAATTCAAAAATTGAAATTTCTGGAAAAGATGTAATCTACGAGCTAAATGTTCGCGGCTTTACGATGGAAAAAGAAGATATTCCTAAGGAAATCCGCGGAACTTTTGCAGGATTAGCCCATAAGAATTCTGTTGATTATCTAAAGTCTCTTGGCGTTAGTATAGTTGAATTATTGCCCTGTAGCGCCTGGATAGATGAGCGTCACCTTGGGCCATTGGGCCTTAGCAATTATTGGGGTTATAATCCGATAGGCTTCATGGCGCCTGATCCACGTCTTGCACCAAATGGCTGGGCCGATGTGGCAAATTGCATAAACACTTTAAAGAAGGCTGGGATTAAGACAATAATTGATGCCGTTTATAATCACTCCGGCGAAAGCGATAAGCACGGACCAATAATATCATTACGCGGCCTTGACAATAAAAGCTATTATCGACTTTTTGACCGTGACCAAAGCGAATATGTAAATGATGCGGGGACTGGTAATATTCTTGATGCTACATCTTTGCCGGTAATTAATTTAATTATTGATAGCATGCTGGCGTGGCATAGGCTTGGCGGTGTGCATGGTTTCCGCTTTGATTTAGCGTCAACCCTTGGTCGCTCTAGTGCAGGATTTGACGCAAATGGGCCATTGTTAAAGGCGATAAATGAAAATCCGATTTTATCAAAACTAATTTTGATAGCAGAACCATGGGATTGTGGGCCTGGGGGTTATCAATTGGGAAATTTTCCAGATGTTTGGCCCGAATGGAATGACAAATTTCGCGATATTATGCGTAGGTTCTGGCTAGAATCTAATGTTAGCCTAGGTGAATTTGCAACTAGGTTTTGCGGATCCGAGGATTTATTTCACAGCAAAAGTGCCATTAAGTCTTTGAACTATATAGTCGCTCATGATGGGTTCACTTTAAACGACTTAGTTAGTTATAATTCAAAGAATAATTTTGCCAATGGCGAAGAGAATCGTGACGGAAGCGATAACAATCATTCTTATAATCATGGCATTGATGGTGAGACCGATGACGAATTTATCAAGGCGAAAAGAAAGAATAGTCAGCGATTATTATTAGCTTGCCTTCTACTATCGCGCGGTATCCCTATGCTTAGTATGGGGGCAGAACATGGTAAGAGCCAATCGGGCAATAATAATGCCTATGCTCAGGACAATGATATAGGCTATTTGAACTGGGGCAAGATTGATAATGATTTGCTCAAATTTACGCGCAGACTTATTAGAATACGAAACGACCATCCGTCACTTTCAGAATTAGAATTCTTGCGCGGCACACCAAATGAATTTCAAACAATTAAAGATGTCGAATGGTTAAAACCAAATCTAGAT
>CAYTWK010000351.1:0-1878 GCA_964442095.1 uncultured Caulobacteraceae bacterium
ACAAAAATTTCATATGGTGCGGATTGGACCGAATATGGCGCTACATATTATAGCCAAGAAAATAGCACTTTCTTTCCATTAGACGCACTTTGGGCCTCAAATAACATAGATTTTATCGGAATTGATTATTATGCACCATTAAGCGATAGGGGCGCAAATGATCCAAAGTTTAGTATTTTACAATTAATGGACAATATAGAAGGTAATGAAGGCTATGATTATTTCTATGCTGATGAAGCGGCGCGCCTTTTTCGTGCCAAAACCCCAATCAGCGATCCAGTATATAATGAGCCTTGGATTTATCGGCAAAAGGACATTCGCGGATTTTGGCTAAATTCGCACTTTGAACGAATTAATGGTGTTCGCCAAACATTACCTACGGCATGGATACCAAAGTCTAAACCAATTCGCTTTTTGGAATTTGGTGTCCCTGCCATTGATAGGGGTGCAAATCGGCCAAGTGTGTTTCCAGACGCAAAATCAATTGAAAATGGCATTCCGCCTTTTAGTCTTGGCACACGAAATGACAGCGAACAAAAAGATGGAATCTATGCCTTTACCCAATATTGGCGGCAGAATAATGAGAGTTCTAACCTTTTCAATGGCCCAATGATTGATATCAAAGGGATTTTTATCTGGGCATGGGATGCGCGTCCATATCCTGCGTTTCCAAATAGAACAGAATCGTGGGCCGACGGAGTAAATTATACTAAAGGCCATTGGCTAATGGGTAGAATGGGCCAATCGCCATTATCTTCAATTATAGAGGAGATTGGCGAATTAGCTGGAAACAGCTTCGACGCAAGCGAAGTTATTGGTGATATTGATGGCTATGTTATAGAGGCAAACCAGAGCGCTCGCGAAGCACTAGAGCCATTAATTGCTTGCTTTGGAATTGAAACACAAAACTATAATGGACAGCTTAGCTTTAAAAGCTCACCTAAGCCTAATGCAGATATTGCAATTAAATCGGATCAATTAATTCTAGATCACGATTATTCTTTGAAAGAAGAAAGCCATGACGCCCAAGAGCAAACTGCTGCATTAGAATTCCAATCCTATAGCATTGAACACGATTATCAAACCCAAAATGCCTTGGCGATTAATGGCAATTATCCTGGCAAAAGCGCGCAATATTCTGCTGCGCTTTTGACTGATATCTATAGCCGAAACCAAATTGCAAATCGGCTTTTGAGAAATGCGGCAAATAATTATGAAGTTCGAATGGAAGTAGCGAATGATATTGCTCTGCGGCTTGAAACTAATGATAGGGTGCAAATCGATTCTGGGCCAATAATGCGCATTGATAGCATTACAGGGATAGAGGAAAACCAAATTACTCTTAGCCTAGCGCCGCAAGAAGCGCTTCGTCTTGAAAATGCGGCTTCAAACCAAAACGTCTTTCAGCAGAACTATGAAAGTGCGCCAATCGGATTTGTTCTTGATTTGCCAATGCCCTTTATAGATACCAACTCGCCTAAGCCTTTGGCATTTTGCGCGAGTGCACCTTGGAAAAATAATGTGGAAGTTTCGCTAAATGGGCAAAAAGTCGGCTTGGTTTCAAGACGCGCGACCTTGGGAGAAATTACACAAAACATGCCGCCTTCAAAGGTGTCTCAAATTATTAACGAGACCCTTAAGGTGCGGCTTGATTTTGGCAAACTTGAAGACGTGCCCAATAGCGCCGCCATTGTCTCGAATGGAAAAATTATAGATATTTTAAGCTGGCAGAGCGCAAAAATTATTGGTGTCGATACTTATGAATTAGAAAGGCTAGTGCGCGGTCTTAATGGCATTCAAACCGCCCCAAATATTGAAATTGGCGCAAAATTTATCCTCCTTGATGAGGCTGGCGACATAATTAGTCTTGGGCGAGAA
>CAYTWK010000352.1:0-1875 GCA_964442095.1 uncultured Caulobacteraceae bacterium
GCGATTAGATCAAGGTTAAATTCGCGCGTTAGACGCTCTTGGATAATCTCGAGGTGCAAAAGCCCGAGGAAGCCGCATCTAAAACCAAAGCCCAAAGCCGCCGAAGTTTCCATTTCAAAGCTAAAGCTCGCATCATTAAGGCGAAGTTTGCCCATAGCTGCGCGAAGGTCTTCGAACTGGGCGGCATCAACCGGGAAAAGGCCGCAAAAAACCACAGGCTGCGCAGGTTTAAAGCCAGGGAGTGCCTCTTTGGTTTGGCGCTTTTCTTCGGTAATTGTGTCGCCGACCAAGGCATCGGCAACCTCTTTGATAGAGGCGGTCAAAAAGCCAATCTCGCCGGGGCCAAGGCTCTCGATTTCGGAGATTTTCGGGCGGAACACGCCAACTCTATCAACTGGATATGCGGCATTGGTTTGCATCATTTTTACGCGCATACCTTTTTTGAGTGTCCCCTCTATGATGCGCACCAAAACCACAACCCCAAGATATTGGTCATAATAAGCATCCATCAAAAGCGCCTTTAGCGGTGCGCTTGCATCGCCCTCTTTAGGTGCAGGGAGGCGGGTTACAATTGCCTCTAGGACCTTATCAATCCCCAATCCAGTTTTGGCGGAAATCTCGATGGCATCTTGGGCGTCTATACCAATAACTTCTTCGATTTGGGTTTTAATGCGCTCTGGCTCGGCGGCAGGTAAGTCGATTTTATTAAGAACAGGAAGTATCTCGAGATCGGCATCAATCGCCTGATAGACATTGGCCAAAGTCTGTGCCTCTACGCCTTGGGAGGCATCAACCACGAGCAATGCACCTTCGCAGGCCGCAAGCGAGCGTGAAACTTCATAGGCAAAGTCCACATGGCCCGGGGTGTCGATTAAATTAAGGACGTAATTTTCGCCATTATATGAATATTCTAGGCGGACGGTTTGCGCCTTTATTGTAATTCCGCGTTCGCGCTCAATGTCCATATTATCAAGGACTTGCTCTTTCATTTCGCGCATTTGTAGGCCGCCCGTAAGCTGAATTAGGCGATCTGATAAGGTCGATTTGCCGTGGTCAATATGGGCGACGATGGAAAAATTACGGATATTTTGCTGTTTCATGTGGCCTCAATAGCCAATATCATTGGATTTATGAAGCATCGCGCGCAGTTTAATCTTTATGAAGCAAATTTAATTATGAGGGGCGCAAATTTTAGCCATAATTAACCAATATTGTTGATAAAGAGCACGAGAGACAAAACAAAAATTAAAACAAATCACTTTCGGAGATAAAAATGAAAAAATCCGCCCTCTTTTCTATAGCCGCATTCATGACCGTATTGGCCACTGGCGCAATTGCCCAAGAAGCACCGCCCGCATCTGATGCAGAGGTTTCAACTGCTTCGCAACAAGCGTCTAAAACTTTTAACCAGAATGAAATTACAACCGCCGCAAGCCGCTTCTTTGGCGAAACTTCTGGCGGCATTGGCCGCGCCGTCGAGCGTGTATTCCGCGAGAAAGGCGAACCTGTGGGCTATATTGAAGGCACGGAAATTTCTGGCGCGATTGGGGTCGGCCTTAGATATGGAAAAGGCACTTTGGTAATGAAAGATGGCGAGCGCAGGCCCGTAAAATGGCAAGGCCCTTCAATCGGTTTTGATACTGGCGCGAGCGGCTCTCGGGTTTTTACCTTGGTATATAATCTTGGCAATCCAGACGCGATTTATCGCCGCTATCCCGGTGTTGAAGGCGCGGCATTCTTTGTGGCCGGCGTCTCTGTGACTTATCAACAGGCTGAGGGTGTAATTCTTGCGCCAATGCGCACAGGGGTTGGCTTTAGGCTGGGCGCAAACGCGGGCTATACTGCCTATTCACGTGAAAGACGTTTGTTACCGTT
>CAYTWK010000353.1:0-1865 GCA_964442095.1 uncultured Caulobacteraceae bacterium
GGGCACATCAATTGCTGGGTTTGGTGAGTATAGCTATAGTTGTGGCAATCGCATTGAAAAAATGTGCAAAATCGGATTTAGCCCGCGCAAAGCCGAATTAGTGCTTTATTTATTGGCGGGCTTTGACAATCAAAAGGCGGCATTAGAAAAACTTGGTAATCCAAAAATTGGCAAATCTTGCCTTTATATTAAAAACCTATCGAAAATGGATAGTGCGGTTTTACGCCAAATGATTGCCGATGATTGGGCCGCATCAAATGCCAAATATGGCTAGAGGTTTTGCGCGCAGACATAGCCACTAGACCAAGCCCATGCAAAATTATAGCCGCCAAGCCAGCCAGTAATATCAACACATTCGCCAATGAAATAAAGACCCTTTTGGCTTTTAGATTCCATAGTTTTTTGATTTAGCTCTTTGGTATCAATCCCGCCTTTGGTCACTTCAGCCTTTAGATAGCCTTCATCACCAGCCGGCAAAAGTGGATAATTATTCAAAAGCTGCGCGAATTTAATAATCTCGCTATTTTTTATATTCTGTAGCGGCATATCAAGATTGTGCAAAACCGCAAATGCCTTGGCTAATTTTTGCGGCAAAATCCGTGAGAGAGCTATGCTCATTTGTTGATTTGGGCGCATTGCTTTGGTTTGCAATAAGTCGCTCTCAAAATTTTGCCCCGCGCCAAAATCGACAAATACTTCTTTGCCTTTGGTATAATAATTGGAGATTTGCAAAATCGCGGGCCCCGAAAGCCCTCTATGAGTGAATAAAAGCGCCTCTTGAAATTTGCGTCCCTTTACTGAAACAATCACTTCGCAGGCCGTCCCCGCAAGTTCAAACATCCAATTATATTTGGTGCCGGTAAATATAAAGGGCACTAGCCCGGCATCGGTTTCAGTGGTGCGAATTTTAAATTGCTGGGCTACATTATAGGCAAAACCGGTTGCGCCCATTTTGGGAATAGATTTGCCGCCGGTGGCAATCACTAGGTTTTTGGCTTTATATTCAAAATTTTTGGTGCGAACTATATAATTTTCGCCCGACGAAATGCTAATAATTTCAATGCCGGTTTTAATTTCAACTTTGCCCTTGGCGCAAATATCCAAAAGCATTGCCAAAATTTGTTTGGCGCCGCCAACGCCATCTACAAATAATTGGCCGAGCTTTTTGCCATTATTATCTTTTTCATAATAGGGAATTTTATAGGTTTCGACGAGTTTAATAAAATCATTCTGGGTATAGGCAGAAAGTGCAGAGCGCGCGAAATGCGGATTTTCGCCGATAAAACATTCGGGCCGAATGTCCGAATTAGTGAAATTGCAGCGCCCGCCGCCCGAGATAAGAATTTTCGCGCCAACCTTATCCGTATGTTCAAGCACGAGCACACTTTTTCCGCGCAAACCCGCTTGTCCAGCGCAAAAAAGGCCAGCTGCGCCGCCGCCAATTATGATGGCATCATATTCAGATTTAAGGGTGAGAGTATTCAAAATCTTTTCACAAAGGACTAATATGGTAATTTCGCAAACCGATACACTAAAAGCTATTTGTTTAAAAGCAATTGCGACTGTTCAAACTAATCTAGCAGAAGGCCAAGCCATTTATGCTAAAATGCGCGCGCTATTTTGCCAATTGAGTTTGGATTCTGTTTTAGCTATATATTGCCTCTAAAGGAGATAGCAATGAAACGAAATCCAATTGCAAAGGCCTTGGCGAATTCTAATTTGAAGCCGCAAATTATTCCCAATAAAAAGGCCTATAAGCGCAAACCGAAACACGTCAAACAAGATGTTGTTTCGGATGCTTCTATTGCTTCTGATTTAAAAAATTGATTGGTTCGAAAAATTGAGGCTGATTTTCATTGCTTTTA
>CAYTWK010000354.1:0-1864 GCA_964442095.1 uncultured Caulobacteraceae bacterium
AATCGGGCACTGTCGCGTTTTTACTGCCGGGGGCATTTTACTTCACACGCGAAACCAAATTGCCGCCGATTGAAAAACTTCGCCGAGCCAAAGTGAAGATGGCGATTGCAACCGACTCCAACCCCGGAACATCGCCACTTACCTCAATTTTATTGGCTATGAATATGGCGGCCACTTTATTTAGAATGACTGTCTATGAGTGTATTTCGGGCACTACGCGCGAAGCCGCAAGGGCGCTTGGCATTTTGGGCGAAACTGGCACTCTTGAGATTGGCAAAAATTGCGACCTTGCAATTTGGGACATCCAAAATGCCAATGAGCTAGTGTATAATATTGGAAAAAATCCGCTTTATTCGCGTGTATGGAATGGAAAATGTCAATAATAATTAATCCAGCAAAAGTGTCTTTTGAAGAATGGCGGCAAATTTATCTAGGCCAAACACCAAAAATTTCGCCAAATGCCTATGATAAAATCAATGCCTCCGCCGAAGCAGTATCAAGAATTCTTTTAAAGCAAGAGCCAGTCTATGGGATAAATACCGGCTTTGGCAAACTGGCAAATATTCGTATTAGTGATGATGAATTACAAACCCTGCAAAGAAACATAGTTCTATCCCATGCCGCAGGGGTTGGCGCTGCAATGCCAAAGCCAATTGTGCGCCTTATGATGGCCCTAAAGCTCGCGAGCCTTGCACAAGGCGCATCGGGCGTGCGCTTGGAAACAATAAAATTTATCGAAACTATGCTAGAGTGCGACATAATACCTATCGTGCCAGCACAAGGTTCGGTTGGGGCGTCTGGCGATTTGGCGCCTCTATCGCATTTTGCGGCTACTATGATTGGCGAAGGCGATGTTTGGTATAATGACAAAGAAATGCCTGCCAAAACCGCCCTAAAAATGGCCAATATTTCCCCGCTCGTGCTTGGCCCCAAAGAAGGGCTTGCGCTACTGAATGGCACACAATTTTCATGTGCTTATGGACTTGCCGCTATTTTCGAAGTTGAAAAATTATTCAATAGCGCCCTTATAACTGGTGCATTGTCCACCGAAGCCGCAAAAGGTTCGGATGCGCCATTTGATGAGCGGATTCATGCTTTGCGCGGGCACAAGGGGCAATTAGAAACCGCAAAAGCGCTGCGTGACTTAATGAATGGATCGCAAATTCGCGCATCCCACCTTATTGGTGATAGCCGCGTTCAAGATCCATATTGCCTGCGTTGCCAGCCGCAAGTAATGGGTGCAGTTTTGGATTTGTTGCGCAATGCGGCAAGCACCCTTTTGATAGAGGCTAATGGCGTTACTGATAACCCATTGATTTTTGCGGACACGGATGAAGCCTTATCGGGTGGGAATTTCCATGCCGAACCAATAGCATTCGCTGCTGATATGATTGCAATTGCAATTTGCGAAATCGGCTCTATCGCCGAAAGAAGAATTGCAATGCTCGTTGACCCCGCTTTATCAGGACTACCTGCATTTTTAACACCTCGCCCCGGATTAAATTCGGGCTTTATGATACCCCAAGTTACAGCGGCAGCTTTGGTTTCCGAAAATAAGCAATGCGCCTATCCCGCAAGCGTTGATTCAATTCCAACTAGCGCCAATCAAGAGGATCATGTTTCAATGGCAGCGCACGGTGCGCGGCGGCTTTTGGGAATGTGCGAAAACCTAAGCAATGTTTTGGCGATTGAATATTTATGCGCGGCAATGGGGTGCGATTTTCATGCACCATTGAAATCTAGCGATGCTTTAGAGGCCGCCCGCGCATTATTGCGCGCAAAAGTTCCAACTCTCGAAAACGATAGATATATGCATACAGATATGAAAAGCGCTTTCAATTTGATAGCGAGCGGCGAACTTGCG
>CAYTWK010000355.1:0-1855 GCA_964442095.1 uncultured Caulobacteraceae bacterium
TCAATCACTTTTTCAAGCACATCGAGTGGCATTGCGCCTTCTAATAAGACTTTGTCGTGAAAGACTTTTAGATCGAATTTATCGCCCATTTCTTTCTTGGCTTTCTCCCGAAGTTCAAGGATTTTAGCACGTCCCACCATATATGAAGTCGCTTGGCCAGGCCAAACACAATAGCGCTCAATTTCGGTGGTAATGCTTTCGATTGTATCGCCAGTTGCTTCGTGCATATAGTCAATTGCTTGTTGTTTAGTCCATTTTTTTGCATGAAGGCCCGTATCAACAACGCAGCGCGCAGCGCGGAACGCCATTGATTGCAAATAGCCAAGGCGGCCAGCCGCATCATCCTTATAAAAACCCATTTCATCAGCCAAGGTTTCGGCATAAAGCGCCCAGCCTTCGCCATATGCACCAAACCATAAAAGTTTAGAGCGCAAAAATGGTAGACCTGTTGCTTCTTGCGCCAATGCCACTTGATCATGGTGCCCCGGGACACCTTCATGATAGGTCAAAGTTGGCAATGACCATTTTGGCCACGCCGCAGTATCGCGCAGATTTATATAATATGCCCCAGGGCGCGAACCATCTGGTGCGGGTGGTTGATAATAGCCGCCCGGTGCACCCGCTTCAGTATAGCTTGGGACGCGTTTGACCTCTAATGCGGCCTTGGGCAAAGTATTAAAAGTTTCGGGCAATTTGGCCTGCATTGCCGCAACCATTTTATTAATATCGGCAATCAATTGGGTTTTGCCAGCTTCGTTGTTTGGATAAACATATTTTGGATCTTTTGATAGTTTATCCATACGCTCGGCCAGCGAGCCTTCGCTTAGGCCCAAGGATTTGAGGCCCTCGTCCATTTGCGCCTTTATATCTGCGCCGATTGTTTTGCCCAATTCGTGCACTTCGTCGGGGGTTTTATTGGTGGTTGTCCAATATGCTAATGCGGCTTTGTAATATTCATCACCCTTTGGCAATTTCCATACGCCAGCGTCTGGTTTGGCATTTGGCAGTGTCTTTTCAAATAGCGCGATAAAGGCTTTATAGGCCGGAATAATTTTTTCCGACATAATGGCTTCGGCTTTTTTGCCATAATCACTGCCATCCAATTTGGCTTCATTGGCCTTTTTGATTAGTTCGCTTACTAATACTGATTGGCTAATTGGGGTTTCGGCAAATTCCTTTAATTGCTCGAGCGTTGTCTTAATAATGAAATCAGGCGGCACAACACCTTTGGCAATGTCCGCCTCGGAGCGCGCGGTTTCGTCCGTAATTTGCCGCGCAAACCCTTCAAGGCGCGAGAGCCAACCATCAGCATCTTCTTTAGTCTTGATTTCATGCTGACTAACCATAAAATCAGGAAAACCAACATAAACACCAGTAAGCTGCGATAAAATATATGGATTGGGCGAACCATAGCCAGCATCGCCATAGCCAAATTTTGCCGCAGCATTGGAATATTTTGCGGCACTAAGTGCGATTTCGCGGCTAAGTATATCTGTGCCCTTTAAATTACTTGGGCGAATGCCTTCTAGGGTTTTAATCCAGCCCGCTACCATTTCATTGCGCTGGGTTTCGGCGGCAAGTGATCTATCTGAAACCTTGCCGACATAGGGGCCACCAACTTCTTTTGGGTCTATAACAAATGAAGTCGCTTGTTCGGGGGAATCGCGCAAAATATCATTGGCAATTTTATCAATAATTGCTTTTAAGTCTGCGCTTTGATCTTTGAGGATGACATTGCAAGCTGACAAAAAACCAATTGCGCCAAGGCCAGATGCACCAAAAAGCGCGCTACGGCGCGAAATCAAAATACCCATTTGAAAACCCCTATAGAATTTATGTTATTCCAAAACTCTAT
>CAYTWK010000356.1:0-1851 GCA_964442095.1 uncultured Caulobacteraceae bacterium
GTTGGTGCATCAAAAATGCTAACAAATGCTAACATTTGCGCCCGCGTGCAAGAGCTTCAAACTGAAACCGCAAAGCGTAATGCCGCGACTGCCGATGATTTACTCGGTGAACTTGAAAAGGCGCGAAAAATGGCAATGTCCATGGGGCAAAGCCATGCGGCGGTGATTGCGATTATGACGAAGGCAAAGCTTTTGGGGCTACTTTAGATGCTGCCGAAAATTCCGCTGTTTCTATCCAAAATCGAAAGTTTACCGTGTTCAATGTCGAAAATTGCGCCGTGTAGTTTTAGTAAACCTTTTTTCTCAAGGCTGCACACAAATGGAAAGGTCCGAAGGTTTCTTATAGAGTGTTTGATGCCTTCTTGGCCAAGTTCATCGCATTGCTCTTCGTGGGTATGGTTAGTATTTGCGGCGATTTTGGATTTTGGCTCGTCGAGAATTGACATCCATCTGGAAATGAAATTAGCGTCGGTCTGAATTGCGCTATCGCTATCAAGGGCTACGCTAATGCCGCCGCACGATGAATGGCCAAGAATGATTATGTGTTTGATTTGAAGGTTTAAAACCGCAAATTCAATTGCCGCCGAAACCCCGTGATAAGAGCCTTGGGTTTCGTATGGCGGCACGAGATTGGCGACATTGCGCACCACGAATAATTCGCCCGGGCGCGCCGAAAAAATCGATTCTGGATCGACGCGGCTATCGCAGCAAGAGATTATCATAATTTCTGGGCTTTGGCCGTTTTTTGCAAGATCGGAATAATAATTGGATTGGGTTTCAAAGACCGTGCTTTTAAACCTATTATAGCGCTTAACTAATTGGTTCGGAAATTCTTTCAATTTTTCGCCCCTAATTTTGAATCTTCAGATTAGAATCCAATCAGGGGGGTCAATAGTGATTTCTTGGCCTTCTGCCAATAGCGTTTGGCCATTTTGCGCAGCCTCTCGCCATCTGTCAAAGCGCAAAAGTGCTATGCCATATTCACCATTATTGGTTCGGATTTCTCCGATTTCGGTGTCATTGGCCATGATTTTTGCGCCAAAGGGGATTAGTGTTTGCGCCCGAAATCGGCAGAGCTTTTGTTTAAGGGTGCCGCGTCTTTTCATGCGGCTGGTCATTTCTTGGCCAACATAGCAGCCCTTTTGAAAATCGATTGCGCCCAATTCGTCCAATAGCCCTTCAAGGGCAAAGTCTTGCTCTCGGATTAGGTCTCGTGAGAGGTCGGGAATCCCGAGGCTAAGGCGGAGGCTTTCGTATGTGTCGATGGTTTGGGTTTGCGGCGTTTCTGGGGGCGCAAAAATGCGAAAACCCAAACTCCTATCCCTGGGGTCTGGAAACGCGATATATTGGCCTTGGTCGCCAGTGCTTGCAAAAACCGCTAAATCATCACGCCGCGAGATTTGCACATCGGCGCGCAATTTATACATCATTAGTTTGCTAAATAACTCTTCGGGGTGGGAGCTATCAAGAAGGAATGAATTATCATTCGTTTGAAAAATGAAAATGTCAAAGAGGAATTTTCCCTGCGGCGTTAAAAGAGCGCAAAATTTGGCCGAGTTTGGCGAGAGGTTCAATATTTCATTGGTCAGGAGATTGTTCAAAAAGCTTGCGGCATCTTTGCCAGAAACTTCGATTATGCCGCGGCTATCAAGCTTTATCATTGACGTTTCCTATACCAAATGAATAGCGGAATGCGCCAATTCCAATAAATAGCCAGCATGTGGCAAAACAAATGCCGCCAAATGGCGCAGATGGTGCCGCAATAATGATTTTGAATGCCAAAAGGACAATTGTAATTGCGAATAATAAAGCACCAAAAAAACAAAGCAAAGCGGATATTTTTCCGAAAAT
>CAYTWK010000357.1:0-1846 GCA_964442095.1 uncultured Caulobacteraceae bacterium
AATTTTTTGAGAGCCTATTCGCACCCAATCATTTTCGTTTGACTTTATTAAATTTGGCAACAGAACATGAGCTAATTCTTCAAATTCGGTATCAATGACACCGCCCTCGTTTTGAATATCGAATAAGATATGAAATGGATTGATATTGACGGATTGGAATTGACCTTTGAGCACACCATAAGGGTCAAGAATTATTACTTTGTGACCAAGATTGTTGGCGCGATGTGCAGCACTAGACCATGCTAATTCGCCGTCTTTAAGGTCATTTATGAAGAAACTTCTATCTTTACATTCAGCCAAATTTGGCTGAATATAGCAAACGCCCTTCCCACCACCCGTGCGCAGAAGCGATAGCAACGGCGCATCGGCATCATATTTTAATATGTGGCCTTGATAGCCGCCAATGACTAAACCAGTATTGCCGAATAGACCAGCTTTGAATAAATCATCACCATTCGCAATTCGACCATCACCTAACTGACCCGAGGGCTTGGCTTGCGCCATATAATATTCGGCATCTTCGGCGCGTAATCGCGCCCGTTCATTGAGTTGCAATTCAGTCATTTGACGGTGCAGATTCACCGCACCGCCAAACCCGCGCAAAATCCGACCACTTCGCATTTTCAGCCCTTACTTGGTATCGATTGAAGATTGAAAGCGAGGCGGAACAGGAAGAGGCATAGGCTTAAGGCTTTCCATGCGCTCCAAAATAGTATCCGGTGGCGGCACACTTACATCCCAATCGACAATGCTTGTCGCACTTCCACTTTTAGCATCGTCGGTAAATTCACCAATAACTTCGGTCTTAATATTGTTCGCGTAATTAAGCGCCGCATCACCCGCGCCAGCTTCAAAAAGGTTCATGCCTCTACCAATAATCGTCGCCATTTGGCTAACGCCAATATCGGCAGAGTTAAATTGAGTTGATAATGACATGCGCTGACGTTGATATTCGGTTTGCATTTGCACAGCGGCTTGCGCCACGATTTTGCCTCTATCATAAACTGCCCTATAATTATCGGCATAAGTGAGCATAATGGCTTTGTAATGCTCATTATTTTGTCGGCATAAACGCGTAATTGTGCCATATAATCTTCAAATGCCGCTTGCTGACGAAGTTCGGAAGCTTTAACCGCCGATGCAACAGCGCCCTCCACGCGCCCTTCAAAAGTGCCTACTAATGTGCTTGGCCTTAGGCGTTCGGGAGCAACAGCTTCCATACCGAAAAATACCGCCCCAGCCAGCATGATAGAAAGCGCCGAATTAACAATCGCAGGAATACGAAACTGCCTTTTAGGGCGATAATGACTGCGGTCATATTCGTCATCATAACGGCGTGGCATTTGTGGTTGCCGCACCACAATTTGATTATCCGCACTGCCTTGCAGTGCGCTTTGATCATAATAGGTTTGGTTTTGGTTATCACCTGACATTGTAAGCTCCTTTGGTTTAAGAGCTACAAAATGACAGAATTGAAAATAAAGTTAGGGGAGAATGGAAAAATTATGCCGCCCCAACTGGGGGCGGCACGAAGTCATTATCTAGAAAGTATCTGGCTAAATCAGGCCGAGCCGCCATTATAGCCAATGATATCAATTGTAATCGCTTCAAGTGCGATTTTGGTGGGTTTTGCTTTGGACGCACTAATGCAAAGTGCATCATATCAGTAATTGCTCTAAAGCTTTCGTCATTATTAAAGGCATTATAAAAATCGCAAACTAAGATTGGAAAAATCTCTTTTCCGCAACTTTTGTAAAAAGTATTATTCTCATTATATAGGTGTTTTAGACACCAATCAACAAATTCCTGACGACTTAAAGCAATTTCAAAAATTGCCAAACAAACC
>CAYTWK010000358.1:0-1836 GCA_964442095.1 uncultured Caulobacteraceae bacterium
GCTTTCCTGGAAAACTCGAACAAATGAAAAAAGACGGCGAAGCTGGCCGCGCAAAAATGAACCAAATTACGCGCTATTTGACGGTAGTTTTGGCAATCGTTCAATCGTTTGGTATTGCAAAGGGCCTTGCGGGGCAGCCGGGTGTTGTTACCAACCCCGGTATTTTCTTTGATATTTCAACCGTAATTACGCTTACTGGTGGCACATTATTCCTTATGTGGATTGGTGAACAAGTAACTGCGCGCGGAATTGGTAATGGTGTATCCTTGATTATTTTCGCCGGTATCGTGGCTGGAATGCCGACCGCAATTTATCAAAACTTTACCTTGGTCCAAGAGGGATCAATCTCGCCGTTTGCTATCTTTGCTTTGGTTGCAGTATTGATTGCAGGTATCGTCTTCATCGTATTTGTTGAGCGGTCACAGCGAAGGATTGTTATTCAATATCCAAAGCGCCAAGTGGGCAATAAGGTTTATCAAGGCGATACTTCATTCTTGCCTTTAAAAATCAATACATCGGGCGTTATTCCGCCGATTTTTGCTTCGTCTTTGCTATTGCTTCCGGCAACAGTTTTGGGTTTCCTTGGTAATAGCGCGAACACCGAAGCTACGCCTGAATGGATAAGAGCTTCGAAGGAAGTTTTACAACAAGCGGCGGCGCAAATGAGCCATGGCAAACCTTTGTTTTTGATATTGTTTGCTGCATTGATTATATTCTTTACTATTTTCTATACTTCGATTGTTTTTAATACCGAAGACACAGCAGAAAATCTGCGCAAGCACGGCGGATTTTTGCCGGGGATTCGCCCTGGCGCAAAGACTGAAGAATATCTTGATAAAGTGCTGTCGCGCTTAACAATCTTGGGCGCTGGGTTTTTGGTAATTGTTTGTGTATTCCCAGAGATAATATTCACTATGTCGGGCGCACAATTCTATCTTGGCGGAACGTCTATATTGATTGTGGTTTCAGTTACGATAGATACTGTAAGCCAGATTCAATCGCACATGCTCGCACACCAATATGAGGGTATGACGAAGAAATCAAAATTGAAAGGCCGTCGCCGCTAATCGCGAAGGCAAATGCTCAAAGCCATAGGGGGACGGGGTATTGCATTTAATTCTATTTGGACCGCCTGCGGCTGGTAAAGGCACGCAAGCAAAACGCCTCGTTGAAACTCGCGGCTTTATCCAACTTTCTACTGGCGATATGCTTCGGGCGGCGCGCGCCTCTGGCTCTGAGCTTGGCCTAAAGGTTGCGAGCATTCTTGATAGCGGCGCTCTCGTAAGTGATGAAATCGTAATTGCTTTAATCAAAGAGCAATTGGATAATAATCCAGATGCAGCCGGTTTTATTTTTGATGGCTTTCCGCGCACAATTCCCCAAGCCGAGGCGCTTGATGATTTATTGGCCAGTAAAGGCGCAAAGATCGATAAAGTAATTCGTTTGGTTGTTGATAATGAGGCACTAATTGCGCGCATTTCAAAACGTTTTGAAGAGCAGGGCAGGGCGGATGATAACCCAGAAGTATTCGTCACCCGCCTAGAGGCATATAATAGCCAAACCGCGCCACTTTTGCCGTTTTACGCGGATAAAGGCGTTATGTCCGAAGTTGATGGCATGGCCTCAATCGAAGAAGTATCTGCGGCGATTGATGGGGCTTTGGCCTAAAGGGCGATTTTTCAATTTTAATTTGCTTTTATAATTTCGACAATAAACTGTAATAATAACTGCAATAAACCCAGAAACAAGAGTTCTATGGCGTTGACGCTAAGCGAATTTGCTTTATAGAACCCACAACAATTTAATTAGCGCGCGCGCAACTGCTTGGCCTATTGA
>CAYTWK010000359.1:0-1824 GCA_964442095.1 uncultured Caulobacteraceae bacterium
CCGCAAAAGGCGGCGGTCTTTCTGGCCAAGCTGGTGCAGTTCGTCACGGTATTGCAACCGCCCTCACCCGTTTTGAGCCTGCACTTCGTGCAGTTCTAAAACCTTATGGCTATTTGACACGCGACAGCCGCGTTGTTGAGCGTAAGAAATACGGTAGAGCAAAAGCCCGGAGAAGCTTCCAGTTCTCTAAACGCTAATTGCTTTTACAATTCAAAGAATTATGGGCGGCCTTATTGCGGGCCGCCTATTTTCTTTGTTTTAGTGTGCGCACTTGCCTGATTTGATTTTTGCCCTAAGATTGGATTTGGGGTGGGTATATGCGCTATTTATCACTTGATGTTTTTCGTGGGCTTACTATTGCCCTAATGATTATTGTTAATTCGGCCGGGCGCGGCGCCGAGCCGTTTGCACAACTTGATCATGCCGAATGGTTTGGCTTTACTTTTGCCGATTTGGTCTTCCCGTCGTTCTTATTTGCAATGGGTAGCTCTATGGCATTTTCCGGCGCTTCGGCGCTTTCGGAGGGTGCATATTATGGCAAAGTGATAAAGCGCACACTTTTATTGTTTGCAATCGGGCTATTTTTGGCATGGTTTCCATTTTTTATATTCAACAAATCCGGCCTGTTTGAATGGAAATATTTGGAAAACCTGCGAATTATGGGCGTTTTACAACGTATTGCACTCTGCTATTTATTGGCGGCGGTTTTTATCCGCTATTTTGGGCCAAAGACGCTTTTGGTATTGTGTTTGGCGCTTTTGTTTGGCTATTGGGCGATGTTGGTTTTTGGCGCGCCAAATGGCCTCGCATTTGACAAAGCCGCAAATTTCGGCACGCAAATCGATAATGCCATCATTCCAAAGTCGCATATATTTCGCGGAGATGAAGGATTTGAACCAGAAGGTATTTTGGGCACAATTCCGGCCACGGTAAATGTCATCGCAGGGTTTTTGGCCGCATATTGGATAAAATCCGCCCCAGATATTCGGCGCATGCTTTTAAGCATGGCCGCTATCGGGCTATTTTTGATTGCGGCAGCAAATATTTGGGCGAATTATTTCCCAATTTCAAAAAAGCTTTGGACCTCTAGTTTTGTATTTTTATGCGTGGGTTTAAACCTATTAATGCTTGCGTTGCTTGTGTATTAACACGAGCTAAAGGGATATAAATTTGGTTCTAAATTCTTTGAAACTTTCGGCCAGAACCCTTTGATAATTTATGTGTTTTCGATTTTGCTATTAAAGGTGCTTTTGACAATTCGAATAGCGCCCACCAAGAGCCTCTATGAATGGCTTGGCAAGGATATTGTGCAGCCTATTATGGCAGGCCCAATGGGTAGCTTTGTATTCGCATTGGCCTTTATGATGGTGTGCTGGCTTTTCGGCTTTTGGCTCTATAAAAAGCGCATAATAATAAAACTCTAATATAGTGAACGCGTAACTTGTAATCGCACACCAAAAGCGCTATCCGCATCGCTTTATTTTATGACATTATTGGATTTAGAGTATAATGGCCGAAAAGATTTATAATGCGGTGGTTTTGGGCGCGTCTGGTTATACGGGCGCCGAGACTATTCGCCTTATTCATGGCCATCCCAATATCCGTCTTTGTGCCCTAAGCGCTAATCAGCAAGCCGGCAAAAAGTTTGGTGAATTATATCCGCATCTTTATCAATATGCCGAGATGCCGCTTTTGCGCGCCGAAGATATTGATTGGAACGACATTGACGTTGCTTTCGGTTGTTTGCCGCACGGAGCAAGCGAAGAAATTTTGGCCGAATTGCCCGAGCACGTTAAAGTAATCGAGTTGTCGGCTGATTTTCGG
>CAYTWK010000360.1:0-1812 GCA_964442095.1 uncultured Caulobacteraceae bacterium
GCGGATTTTGCAAATTCACCGGATAGGCATCCGCACCGAATGGTTCATTACGGCCACTTTGCATTTAGAGACCAAAACCCCTTAACCGCATTTGATCGAGGGGTTGATCAGTTTGTTGGGAATATGATTTATCTTGAAGGGCATCGGCAGAATGGCGCAAACTTCTCTGACGCCCTGCAGAATGTAAATCTTTTGCGGATTGGCGATTTTACGCCAGCCTTTATGTTACAGCTATTCTTACCATTATTATTGGTTTTTATTTCCTATTCTTGCTTTTCGCGTGAACGTGAAGCACGAACTTTGGCGGTTCTTTTAAGCCAAGGGGTTAGGCCACCCGATATATTTTTTGGCAAAGTATCTGCATTAATTGTGATTGGAATTATACTTATCCTTCCCTCAATTGTCTTTGTAAATATTTTAGCCAAATCTGACTATCTGACCGCGATAGTTTTGAGCCTTGCAATATTGTCCTATTGCGTCTTTTGGTGCGCGCTAATTGCTTTGGTATCTCTTAGATCAAAAACCAATAATGCGGCAATTGCTTACTTGCTTGGAATCTGGGTCATATTGGTAATTATGATTCCGCGCCTCGGAAGCGAGTTAAGCGGTCTCGTAGCTCCAAGTTTTTCGCGTGTTCAAATGGACCTAGAAACCCATGCCGAATTACGTAAAATGGGCGATAGTCACAATCCAGACGATCCATATTTTAGTGAATTCAAAGCCAAAACCCTAGAGAAATATGGCGTAAAAAGCGTCGAAGAATTGCCGGTTAATTACAAAGGGATACTAGCACTCGAAGGCGAAAAAATGACCTCTCAGCTTTTTGATAAATATAATCAGAGCATGTTTAAAGCCCACGAGACCCAAAATACGATTTATTCAGCCTTCGGCCTAATCAGCCCCTTCATAAGTTTTCAAAAGCTAAGCAATTCCCTTAGTGGAACCGATTATAAATCTTATCAATCATTTATAGAACAGGCGGAGAAATATCGATATGATATGGTTCAGTATTTGAACGGCCTGCAGGCAAGTCAGCTGACCTATAAAAACGACACAAACAAATTAATTGAAAACCGAATTAGCAATAAAAATTGGAAACAATATCCAGAATTTAAATATATGCCGCAGAACTTTAGTGATAGATTTTCGCGTGCCCTATTTGCAATATTGCAATTATTAGTGCTCACTTCCGTCATAATATGGTTTGGTTATGCTCAATCTCGCAAACTGGGGTTTGAAAATGACTAATTATCTTTTTCAAGAATGCAAATTATTGCTTCGAAGCCAGAGTTTTCGCTTATTGGCAATAATATTGGTAGTTTTGTCAATTTTTGCGGTTGGTCGCGGCATAATTGTATCAAAATCTATTGAGACAAATGTTGCAAAAATCGAAAAACTGCAACTCCTGGAACGTGAAGCAATTAAAAGAACCTTCGCCTCAACTGGTGACGCTGGCTACACAGCATATTACGGCTTTGAACTAATTAAGACGCCGCCCAATCGCCTTAACTTCATAACCCTTGGGCAAAGTGATCTATCGCCACAATCAACAAGAATCCGCTCGCTCGCTTTATTGTCCCAGATCTATGAAGGTGAAATTATTAATCCCGAAAGCCTGGTTAAAGGAAGATTTGACTATAGCTTTTTAGTAGTTTTTCTATTGCCCTTGTTCGTCATTGCCGCATTATTTGATTTGCGCTCAAATGAAGCCGAGGCCGCCCGCGAAGGCTTCTTGAAAGCCAATGCGAACTCAATTGCAAAAGTGCTTATTGTTCGCGGCACAATTCGATTGGGCGTGATTTTGGTGGCTAC
>CAYTWK010000361.1:0-1807 GCA_964442095.1 uncultured Caulobacteraceae bacterium
TCATAAATGTGCTGGCTATCCATAGCCTCGATGACACCAGAAGGGCGCACATTACAAAACAAAGCTAGTTTGCGGCGTTCTTCTTCAGGAATTCGCCTATCACAGCGGCAAATAAGAATATTCGGCTGAATCCCAATTGAGCGTAATTCCTTCACCGAGTGCTGGGTAGGTTTGGTTTTCATTTCGCCCGCAGTCGGAATATAGGGCATCAAAGTTAGATGGATAAAGACCGCTTGATCTCTTTCTAATTCTTGGCCCAATTGACGTATGGCTTCAAAAAACGGCAGCCCTTCAATATCGCCGACGGTTCCGCCAATTTCACATAGAACAAAATCCGCATCAGCCTCTTTTAGGACAAAGTCTTTAATCGCATTGGTTACGTGCGGTATAACTTGGATTGTCGCGCCCAAATAGCCGCCCTTGCGTTCTTTGGCGATAATTTCTTGATAGATACGGCCCGCTGTTACATTATCGGCCTTTGAAGCGCTTACGCCTGAAAAACGCTCATAATGCCCCAAATCAAGATCGGTTTCTGCGCCATCATCGGTAACAAACACTTCGCCGTGTTGGTAAGGTGACATTGTGCCAGGATCAACGTTCAAATAGGGGTCGAGCTTTCGAAGGCGAACTTTATAGCCGCGCGCCTGTAAGAGTGCGCCGAGTGCAGCAGAGGCAATGCCTTTTCCGAGGGAAGAAACCACGCCGCCAGTAATAAAAACATAACGAGTCATGGGAGACTATGTTAACCCACCAATGATGGGAATGTCACGCCCTATTTATTGTCTTTTGCTGTATTTGAAGTTTCGTTAGCAGTTGGGCTAGTGCCAATAACTGAATTTGCACCAATAAGACCGCCAGTTTGCGGCGCCGCATCCGATTCAGGAATGCCAATCTTTGCAGCTGGCTCTTTTGGCGCGGCTGTTTTAGGGGCAGAGAGATCAATCTTCTGTGTTGGTAATCCAGTTTTAGACGTGCCATCTTGCATGATAGAACCAGCCGGCTTTTGGTTTGAACTTGCTATCAAAGTAAGCGCCATAGAAATAATGAAAAATAATGCACCAAGTATTGACGTGGTCCGCGTCATTAAATTAGCAGCGCTGCGGCCCGACATAATTCCACTTGGTCCGCCGCCGATACCCAAGGCACCGCCCCCTTCCGACTTTTGCATTAGGATTGCAACAATCAAAAGAACGCACACAATCAAGTGAACAATGAGTAATAATTCAAACATTTTAAAACCAATCAATTAATCTTTGCGGGCATAGGCTAAAGCCAAAAATAGGGCAATTTGCAATTCCGACATTAATAATCGGCTATTTGCACCTTTAGAAAGCATTTTTCAAGTATCGAACTGTGTTGAAGAATTCTTTTAAAATCGCGCGCGCTTGATTTGAATCTTATTGACGCGATCTGAATCATTGTTTTGCGCGGTATTTTGTGGCTTTTGGCCGCTAATTGGAGCATCAGCTCCAGATTTGGTCACTTGCGGCGTTTTCGCCAATTCCGCCTTACGCTTCATCCTCTCGCGCGCATTTTCAAGCCTTCCGCGAACCATCTGCAGGACTTTGTCTAATTCGCGTTTGAATTCATCATTATCATCAACAGCATAAGCAACATAAATAGCCAGCGATAATTGCCGAGCTAATTCGGCGTTTTCAACGCGATTCTCGGGTTCATGGGCAGTTTTTTCAACGACATCCTCGAGAACCTCGGCAATGTCTTGCACCTCATCCAAATTCATACTGCGCGCGGTTTTAACCAATTCTGCAGAAGTCTCAATCAAATCGGAAACAAATCCTTGTTTCTC
>CAYTWK010000362.1:0-1800 GCA_964442095.1 uncultured Caulobacteraceae bacterium
TTACCCCCATCACCAGATCGCACACAAATTTTTACTAGGTCTAAAAATTTCATTTTAATTCAATCCGCCGCCCTCGCTTCGCTCACTTAGCGGATTGGCTTTGTAAAGACATCCAAATTCTCGAAGCGGTTCTTCGAATTTGAATGACAATATATATATAGCGCTTCGGGCGCCGTGGTTAAACTAGCCACCCTCGTCGCTTCGCTCATCGCTCAGCAAGTTGGGAAAATTATGTCAATAAAAAACTTGGGGCGGCCCGGCGTTTTTTATTGGCTTTTTATTTATGCGCTTCGCGCGATAATTTCCAATAAAAAAGGGGCGAGATTATCGCCCCATTTTAAATAACATTTTGGCGAATGGGTTATTCAGCAGCAATTGCCGGAACAACTGAAACGAAAAGGCGATCATTTGCTTTGCGGCGGAAAGCAACAACACCGTTTACTTTGGCAAACAAAGTATGATCTTTGCCCATTCCGACATTATCGCCCGCGTTTACTTTAGTGCCGCGTTGACGAACAAGGATATTGCCAGCAACAACATTTTGGTTGCCATATTTTTTTACGCCAAGGCGTTTTGATTCCGAATCGCGACCGTTACGGGTAGAGCCGCCTGCTTTTTTATGTGCCATACTCTTGCGCTCCTACTATGCTGCAACTGAGGTGATTTTGACCAAAGTGCCAGTTTGGCGATGGCCTTTGCGACGACGATAAGTATTACGACGAGTTTTCTTAATCACCATAACTTTGTCTTGGCGGAATGTATCAACCAATTCAGCAGTTACCTTTGCGCCAGCCAATAATGGCGCGCCAACTTTAACGCCTTTGTCAGAGCCAGCCATCAAAACTTGGTCAAAAACCACTTTTGAGCCTGCTTCACCTTCAAGTTTTTCAACGACGAGTTTATCGCCTTCAGTGACTTTATATTGTTTGCCACCAGTTTTAATCACCGCGAACATCGGTGTAATCCTTCTAAATTGGGCTATTTCGTAAAAAATAGCGTGCAAAATACATGCAAAAAATGCCCGCAAAACAGATGCGGGCGGATAGAGAGGCGGTTACTAATATTTGAAACCGCAAGAGTCAATCAAGATTGGCAGAATTTATGGTTTCTTTCTGCCTTTAATCGGACATAAATTACCGATACTTTGTCTTTATCTAAATAATGCCGCAAAATCGGGCTTAATGTTTGAATTTGCGATTTTTGCGCCAAGGCCACATACTTTTTCGGCATTGGCCGCCAAATCCTTTGATGGTGTGAAGCAAAAATTCAGATTGCCATCAATTTTGGCATTTTGCGACAGCGCGATTGTGCCCTTAACTTCGGTAAAATTACCCGCCCCAAGTTCGGCATTGCCATACATAATTTCAAGTGTCGGCTTATTTTCCGTAAAGATTATAGGGCCGCGTAAAACTAGGTTTTTGAAATCCAATTCAAAGCCCATAATGCTATTATTGGTTTCAAGGTTTGCTATTTCAATATTCAAGGCTTGCTTTGGCTTATCGCCAAATTCGCGCACAAATTGGCCTTTGGTGGGGCCCAATTGAGATAAAGTATTATTATCAAGATTAATCTTTAAACCATCAAATTCGACGGCAAAATGCGATAATTTTTTTGTCTTTGCATTGAAATTAAAGCTAGATTTTAGATTATTCGGTATAAGTGAATAGATATTTTGTTGGCTATTAATTTGCAGGCCGGAAACCTCATCTATAACCCAATTTTGCGGCTCAAAAGGTGATGCTGATATTCTTAAAGTATCTATTTTTAAATTATTTCCCGCGAGTTCGTAAACCCTATAAA
>CAYTWK010000363.1:0-1796 GCA_964442095.1 uncultured Caulobacteraceae bacterium
TCCGCCATTTCCTCTAGTGCCTCAAAGCGCGCGCAAATATCATCACGCAGTTTTTCAAACCATGCCCGCGCAATTTGCTTTTTCGTTTCGATGTCTTTCATGCAGGCTTGATAGTAGTTATGACTACAAGATTCAATCTTGTTTGCAGAACTGGGGCGCAATTATTTATAAATGCGCGCGCTTCTGCCCAAGTAAGCAGATAATTTATTCTTAGGTCTAGTCAGATTATTCTTGAAATAGAATCATCCTGTAAGTATGCCTCAAAATCTACTTTATCCGCACATTTCCCCCTGCGACAAATGCAGCTATCGACGCGGCATTTGACCCATGCAATGGTTTTTTATCTTAGTGCTAATTCATTGTATTTATGTATTTTTGCGCGAATTTTAGGGAAATCTTTGGAAATTATGCTGCAATAAATGCTAAACCAATGAAATTGGTGCGTCCAATATGCTTGAATAGTTGCTAGGATAGAGCTAATCGAACATTTTGGCATTTGGGGGCCAATCAAAGCCCTTAATGTATTTGATTGACGAAATCGGGAGTATTTTGAATTGTCTGATCACGCGATTAACGAAGCAGATGAAGGCGCAAGTCGCCGCGATATGCTTTATGTAGCAACTGGCGCAATGGCTGCCGGCGGCGCTGCAATGTTTGTTTGGCCTTTGGTTCACCAAATGAACCCTGCTGCCGATACTTTGGCAATGGCGTCAATCGAATTTGATGTTTCAACCGTTCCAGTTGGTAGCCAAGTTAAACTTATGTATCGCGGTAGCCCGCTATTCATTCGTCACCGCACTCCTGAGGAAATCGCGCAAGCAAAAAAAGATGATAGTGCGCCTTTAAAAGACCCTGCAACTGACGCAGAGCGGACTCTTCAATCAAATAATCAGCCCGGTAAAGCCGAATACCTTATTATGGAAGCAAGCTGCACCCATGCTGGTTGTATTCCTGTCGGCGTTAGCGAAGTTGGCTATCTTGGCGCCTATGGCGGCTGGTTCTGCCCGTGCCATGGTTCACATTATGATACAGCGGGCCGTATCCGCCAAGGCCCAGCGCCATTTAATCTTGTAGTTCCACCTTATGTCTTTAAATCAGACAATGTAGTAAAGATTGGATAATATTATGAGCGGTCCTTCTAAATATGTTCCAAATTCTGGACTTGAAAAATGGCTTGATAAGCGCCTTCCTGTGGTGCGTTTCGCCTATGACACATTGATTGATTTCCCAACCCCGAAAAACCTCAATTATTGGTATACTTTTGGCGGTATTTTGGCGATTTTCCTTATGCTACAAATCATTACCGGCATTGTCTTGGTAATGCATTATGTGCCGCATGTTGACCATGCCTTTAATTCGGTTGCCCATATTATGCGCGATGTGAATTATGGCTGGCTTATTCGCAATCTTCATATGGTTGGCGCATCATTCTTCTTCTTTGCCGTTTATATCCATATTTTCCGCGGTCTTTATTATGGATCATACAAAGAACCACGGGAAATCCTGTGGGGTCTTGGCGTTATTATCTTCCTTTTGATGGTTATGACCGCATTTATGGGCTATGTATTGCCATGGGGCCAAATGTCATTCTGGGCTGCCAAAGTTATCACTAACATTCTTGGTGGCATACCTTTCATTGGCGAAAGCCTCGTGAAATGGCTTTGGGGTGGTTTTGCGGTTGGTCAGCCAACTCTCAACCGCTTCTTCTCTTTGCATTATTTATTGCCATTTGTGATTTTGGGTGTCGTTATCCTTCATATTTGGGCTTTACACGTCCCTGGAAATAACAATCCAAC
>CAYTWK010000364.1:0-1787 GCA_964442095.1 uncultured Caulobacteraceae bacterium
GATAGAATTTGATTTAAAAAATCTTATGACGCCAAAAAGCTTTTATGGTTTCGTCCTTGCGGGTTTGATTGCACGTAAAGCCGCAAATCTTGGACCATTTACCATCATACCATGCGATAATCTTTCTTTAAATGGCCGCTTCATAAAGGCGGCACTAATCGAATTTACTAAGCGCGCCGCGCCAGAGTTTGTTGAATATGTTTCGCAAATCAAATGCCCATGCACTATGGTTGATAGTATTACACCTGCCACTAGCGATAGATTGCGCGAATATATTGCGCAAAATATCGGCCTAAAAGACAATTGGCCGATAGAGCGCGAAGAATTCTTGCAATGGGTAATAGAGGAATATGAAGGCCATGAAAGCGTGCCGTGGCGCGAAATTGGTATAGAGCTGACCACAAATATATCGCAATATGAAAATGCCAAACTTAGGATTCTAAACGGTGCACATTCATCTTTGGCATATTTTGGGCTAATAAAAGGGCACCAAACTGTTTATGAAGCAATGAAAGACCCGCAGATTGCGGCCTATATTCGTATATTGATATTTGACGAAATAATTCCCAATCTTAGCGCCGATTTTGACCTCGTGGAATATGCCAATTCGGTCATAAAGCGCTTTGAAAACCCCGCAATTGCGCACCAAATTAGTCAAATCGCCTGGGACGGAAGCAAGAAATTACCAGTTCGGATTATTCCAACAATTCTTGAAGCGAAAAAAGCAGATAGACCAATTGAAAATCTATGCTTTAGTCTTGCATGTTGGATTGCGTTTATCGCCCGCCAAGCCCACCGAAAAGTCGAAATCATTGACCCAATCGGCTCACAATTGGCGGATATTGGAGTAAGCTTTAAGGGCGATGAAAGCGATATAGATAGTTTTATTTCGAATATAGCAATTTTCGGTGATGACTTTAAAAACGATAAAATAATAATCAATCAAATCAAAAATGCCTATAAAAGCATTTGTTCACAATGGGAGATAATACCATGAAATTTATAGGAAAATCGATTATCGCGGCCGTCTTGGCGCTTTCATTATGTGCAGGTCAATCCCTAGCGCAAAATCGCGCCGCCGCCCCAGCACCAAAGCTTAACCGCGCAACTTATGATTTTACCGCATGGGCCAAGGATACTGTCGGGGGACGCGGCGGACGCATAATTCGCGTTACAAATCTAAATGGCGAAGGCGAAGGTTCGCTTCGTGCCGCTATTGAGGCACAAGGCCCGCGCATTGTAGTCTTTGAAGTTGGCGGTGTAATTGACCTCGGCGGTAAAACGCTTTCGATACGCAATCCATATATTACTATATCTGGGCAAACAGCGCCCGGCCCAGGCATAACTATAATTCGCGGCGAAACCAATGCACGCAATACCCATGATGTGATTATTCAGCATATGATGTTTCGCTCTGGCGATAATGGCGGCGCAAAAATGTCGGGTAAAGATATGGATTCATTCTCGGCCGTCGCCTCTTACAATGTGATTGTTGATCATTGCAGCTTTTCATGGGGCACAGACGAAAACCTATCGGCGTCTGGGCCAAGGTTTAATGGCGCAAATTTGACCGAATGGCGCAAAAATACTTCGCATAATATTACCTATTCAAACAATATATTATCGGAATCATTGGCGGACTCCATTCACCCCAAAGGCGAACATTCAAAGGGCGGCTTATTCCATGACAATACCACTGGTATTTTGCTTTATGGCAATCTTTATGCCTCTAATAATGAAAGAAATGCCATGTTTAAAGGCGGTGTGCATGCCGCACAAATCAATAA
>CAYTWK010000365.1:0-775 GCA_964442095.1 uncultured Caulobacteraceae bacterium
AACCGATATTTCGCCTATCATCGCTATGGCGCGATATGAAGCGGGTGGCGCTATTGAGGCGATAGAGGCATATCGATTGTCACAATATCGAATTCGTAAAGCCCAAGAGCGCAAAGAAGTCGGCCTTGGCGCAGGCATTGTTTAATAAATTACGATAATTATCTCTCGCCATCGATTAATTGCGGAACTTTAAGTGGATTGTTGCGGGCAAGCGCCTTTGGCAATAGATTGTCTGGGAAGTTTTGATAGCAAACCGGCCTTAGAAAGCGTGTTATAGCATGACTGCCGACCGAAGTTGTCCTTGCATCACTAGTAGCTGGGAATGGGCCGCCATGAACCATTGCATGACAAACCTCAACACCAGTCGGCCAGCCATTAACCAAGATACGCCCAACTTTTTGCTCAAGGTGCGGTAATAATTGGCCGGCCAAATCCATGTCTTCGGGTTCGATCAAAAGAGTTGCGGTTAATTGGCCTTCTAATGCTTTAAGAGTGGCAAATAATTCGTCGGTATTCTTCGCGATTACAATTAGCGATGACGAGCCAAATACTTCTTCGCGCAAATTCTCATCACTTATGAAATTCTTTGCCTCGGTAACGAAAAGCGCCGCTTGGCATTGGTTTGGCCCATTTTGTGGAACACCGCGATTTACAATTTTGGTATTCTTATTTTCAATTAATGAACTTACGCCGTGCTCATATGCGCTATGAATGCTGGGCGTCAACATGGTTTGCGGGCCAGCGTTCGCGATTGCTTCGCTGGCAGCGGCAATGA
>CAYTWK010000365.1:785-1786 GCA_964442095.1 uncultured Caulobacteraceae bacterium
CTGGACTATCTATTGCGATAACTAGGCCGGGGTTTGTGCAAAATTGGCCCGCACCCATTCCAAGTGATTGAATAAAGTCGCGCCCCAATTGCGCGGCTTTCTTCTTTGCAGCTTCTGGCAATAACAAAACTGGATTAATGCTCGACATTTCGGCAAAAACAGGAATTGGCTCAGGCCGCGAATATGCCAAATTGAATAATGCCATGCCACCTGCGCGTGATCCAGTGAATGCCACCGATTTGATGTGCGGATTTTGCACAAGACTAGTCCCAAGGGCGCGATTATTACCAGGCAAAAAGGAAAACACACCCTCTGGAAGCCCGCATTTTTTTACGGCTGCCATAATTGCGCGCGCAACCAATTCACCAGTGCCAGGGTGCGCAGAATGTCCTTTCACAATAACTGGACAGCCAGCTGCGAAAGCTGATGCAGTATCACCGCCCGCGACCGAAAACGCCAATGGAAAATTGCTTGCACCAAATACCGCTACAGGCCCCACCGCAATATTGCGCCTTCGCAAATCGGGGCGCGGCAATGGCGTTCTATCTGGGAGAGCATTATCAATAACTGCATCAACCCAATAGCCCTTGCGAAGATTTTGCGCAAACAGCTTTAATTGACCAATTGTCCTGCCACGCTCGCCTTCGATGCGCACTTGTGGGAGGCCAGTTTCTTCAACCGCGCGCTCTACCAATAAATCGCCGAGCGCGAGAATTTCATCGGCGATCTCCTCTAGGAAAATCGCGCGTTTATCGGGGTCAAGATTTGAAAACTCAAACTGAGCCTTTGCAGCCAATTCGCAAGCTAAATCGACATGACTTTGGTCAGCGCAGCTTATTGGTGGCGAAATATCTGTGTTTTTGGTGGGGCTAAATCCGTGAAACTTATTTTCGCTTTGGACTTCGCTTTGGCCGATTATAATTGCGCCATTAATATTTGTCATAAATTCTCCGGAATATTGGTATTGTTTAATAAATGGCTTTACATTTTCGGCGCCAAAA
>CAYTWK010000366.1:0-1755 GCA_964442095.1 uncultured Caulobacteraceae bacterium
GGCATCGGGGTGTCGCTCATGGCCGGCATCAGAGAATAATTGCGGGCGTTCCAAAGCCCCTTTAGGAAGGATATCACCCGCGTCCGTGTCCTCGGCCTCAGTTGCCGAATATTTCCACCTACAAGAATTGGTGCAGGTTCCTTGATTTGCATCTCTATGATTAAAATAGCCAGAGAGCAAACAGCGCCCCGAATAGGCAATGCACAGCGCGCCATGCACAAACACCTCTAATTCCATATCGGGGCATTCATGGCGAATTTTCTCTATATCACCCAAGGATAATTCGCGCGATAAAATTACCCGCTCTATGCCAATGCTTTGCCAAAACTTTACGGCGGCATAATTCATTGTATTGGCTTGGACGCTTAGGTGAATTGGCATTTCTGGCCATTTTTCGCGAACCATCATAATTAGCCCAGGATCGGCCATAATAAATGCGTCGGGTTTCATGGCGACAACCTCGGCCATATCGTCAATAAAGCTAGAGATTTTATTGTTAAGCGGTAAAATATTAGCTGCCACAAAAAGCTTTTTGCCCAAATCATGCGCCTCTTTAATGCCAATCGCCAAATTATCGTCTTTGGAAAAATTATTATTGCGCACCCTTAAGGAATAACGCGGCAGGCCCGCATAAACCGCATCCGCACCATAGGCAAAAGCATGGCGCAAAGATTTAAGCGTTCCAGCAGGGGATAATAATTCAGGGCGTTTTAATTGGGTCATTTGTTAAATTCCATAGAGCGGCGCTATATAGTGCGGCGCTATAAAGGAAATGAAGTTTTGCGACAAGTGCAGTTTATACTATGGCTCTAGTATATGTGCCCCATCCGCCACCCATGGGGACTTCTCCCCCGCTTTGCAGGGGAGGATTGCAGTCCCACCCCTTCCCTTTATGGTGCATTTGTGCTTAAAGCGCCGCCTTAATCATGGTTGCGGTTCGGGGCAACGCTTTCTAGCAAGGCCCATTCACGAATCCATCGGTTATTTGGTAATCCCACCAAATCGCCGCCGCAACCGCTTCTAAAGGGAAATCAATTATGGCTTTTTACGAGCATATACTTATTTCACGGCCCGATATATCGCCGGCACAAGTCGATGCACTTGTCGCAGATATCGAAAAAATCATCAATGAAAATGGTGGTAAAGTTACAAAGACTGAATATTGGGGTCTTCGTAATCTTGCTTACCGCGTTAAAAAGCACCGCAAGGCGCATTATTCATTGCTAAACATCGATGCACCGGCTTCTGCAATGCAAGAAGCAGAGCGCAATCTTCGCATGAATGAAGAAGTTCTTCGTTTCCTAACTACTCGTCTTGAAAAGCTCGACAATGAACCGTCAATCGTTCTTGCCCGCCGCGAAAAAGAAGAGAAAAAAGCTGCTGCGCGCGCTGAATATGCCCGCAATGACGAGTTTGGCGATGCAGACGATGTATCAGAAGAGTTGGAGGCTTAATAAATGGCTACTAAATTCACTATTTCAAATCTTCCTTCACGTCGCCCATTTGCGCGCCGTCGTAAGACTTGCCCATTTTCTGGCCATTTGGCTCCACCGATTGATCACAAAGATATCAAAACTTTGCAACGTTATTTGTCTGAAAAAGGCAAAATCGTTCCTAGCCGCATCACTGTTGTATCAATGAAAAAACAACGCGAACTAGCGCGCGCTATTAAACGCGCTCGTTTCTTGGCATTATTGCCATACGCAGTGGCATAGGGGGTCATTATGCTAGAAGTAATCCTACTCGAACGTATTG
>CAYTWK010000367.1:0-1749 GCA_964442095.1 uncultured Caulobacteraceae bacterium
GATGGATTGCGCATGCAATTTCCTCACTTAGATCACTCGGTTCTATAGTGTTTTGTGAAATCAATCCAGCTTTGTATAATGCACTCAAAAGTTCATGTTTCTCAATGCGTCTATCAGAATAGCACTTTTGTGCCTCGGTTTCGGTATAGAGGCCCAATTCCCGCCTTTCATCAATATCAACACCTGTCCACCAGCCTTTAATTGGTGGCAAATCATGGGTCGATATGCACGCAAAGCACGCTTTTGGATATTCATGCGGCCCTTTAAACGCAGAGCCATTCTTTTCAAATTGCAGCACTTTATAACTAAGAGCATTAGCTGCATTCATTGTTTCACTAAATCCTTCGGGGACAGTGCCCAAATCCTCGCCTATAATGACGCATTTGGCGCGGTGGCTTTCTAGTTTTAGTTCTGCAAGTATATTTTCAAATGGAAAATTCACATAGGCACCATCTGCGGGCGCACTACCTTCTGGAACCCAAAATTGGCGCTTTATTCCCATGGCATGGTCTATCCGAAGTGCGCCAGCATGCTTCATATTCGCGCTATAAAGACCAATGATATTTTTAAATGCCGTCTCGCGCATTAAATGCGGCACTAGTGGCGGCAAGCCCCATACTTGACCGCGCGGGCCAAGCAAATCGGGCGGCGCGCCAATTGAAACATTTTTCGCCATTTTGCTTTGGGTTGCCCATGCCTCCGCGCCATCTGGTGAAGTGCCAATTGCCAAATCGCGACAAATGCCAATTTTCATATTTTTCCCGACAAGCGCCGCTTTCGCCAATTGTCTATCGCACAAGAATTGTAAATATATATGATAATCAATTCTCTCTTTATGCTTTTCCCTAAAATCATCTAGTGATTTTGCGTCGCGCGTCGCAAGGCCTTTTGGCCAATCACGCCATTCTCTATTTGGATATTGCTCACTAATGGTTTGGAAAATCGCAAATTGCCTTAGGGCAGGAGATAGGCTCTCTTTAAAGGCTATAAAATCAACATCGGTTAGGATTTTTGAACTATTATCTTTATAATAATTTTCTAGAAATTCAGATTTAAACCGCCACATTTTCTCATAATCAACGCTATCACGTTCTGCAAAGTCTGAGACGTCGATATCAGTAACAAGAGACTTTATGTCTATATAATGCGGCTCCAGTGCAATTCTATCTGATGGATAATAGGGACTAGCAAGATCCTTTTTAGCAGGAAAGAGCGCGTGTAATGGGTTTATTCCAAGGATATCCAAATTATTTTCATGGCAATGCGCTATTGTCTTTGCCAAAGTTGAATAGTCACCAATTCCTTGGTCACCATGACGTTTTAATGCATAAATCTGTGCACTTAGACCGGAAAGGCGCTCGGTCTCTAAGCAATCTGGTAAATAGCCAGTTTTTGGCGAAATCGTTAGTGCACAATTAAAATCTACATTGTCTTCACGCCATATTTTATAGCGCCCAATCGGCAAATTTTCTATCCTTAGGATAAAATAATCCGATACAATTCCATCTGGATCCCTTTGAGTAACGCGCTCAAGATTGGCGGCACGAATTCGACTTATGCTCTTATCTTCAGCTTCTATATTTATAAGGCAATTTATTTCTTTGGTATCATAGAGCTTTATAATAGCAATTTGCGCAAAATCAGCGCAAACGGCATTTTCTATGGGGCGACGATAATATTTATCGCAAAATTCTATTAGTGAAGCCCGCGCCTTATCATTGGTATCACATTCATAACCCATAGCCTTTA
>CAYTWK010000368.1:0-1739 GCA_964442095.1 uncultured Caulobacteraceae bacterium
GAATTATCGCCCAAAACAAAGCTTTTGATTGCTGAGCCTGAAAATCACGCGCGCTTTGAAGAGTCTCTGAGAGTGGGAGAACCGGTTGCAATTGAAAAAGGTGCAAAGCCATCTATTTTGGATGCATTAATGTCCCCGACTTGCGGGGAAATTACATTTCCAATTCTAAAACGATTTGGCGCAAATGCGAAGGGTGTGAGTGATGAAAATTGCTTAAAAGCTATAAAATTCGCCTTTGAAAGCCTAAAAGTCATTATTGAGCCGGGCGGCGCGGCAGCACTTGCTTTGGCGCTTTATGGTGGGCTTGATTTGGTCGGCAAAAACATCTGTGTGATTGCTTCTGGCGGCAATATTGATGCCGAGATGTTTCAAAAGGCGATTAATACATGACGCGAAGCGAACGAAGAAAAATTGCGATTTGCAGCCAAGCGAAACCCAAAAGGCAATTTTAGCGCGGCGAAAATTGTGATTTGATGAGTAAGCAAGCGGAGTGTATATTAATACATGACGCGAAGCGAACGAAGAATAATTGCGATTTGCAGCCTGCTAAAATTGTCTTTTAAGCTTTCTTTACAAATTCGGTGCGCAATACTAGCCCCCGCACTTTCTCCACATTGCACTCAATTTCATCAGGATCATCCGTCAAACGGATATTCTTGGCAATAGATCCGCGTTTTAGGGTAACACCGCCAGAGCCTTTGACTTTCAAATCTTTGATTAGGCTAACGCTATCGCCATCTTTCAGGGTGTTTCCATTTGAATCGCGAACCACTAATTCTTCTTCTGACATTTTAGCTACCTTGCTCCTTAATGTTGGATTCTTTTTGGCTCATTGCGCGTTACGATATTGGCAATCAAAAGGGCAGCACTAATTAAAATCGCGCTAAGAATGAAGGCCATTCCCGGTATTTGCAGGTTCGCGCCTTCGGAAATTGCGAACGCAAAAATATGGCTAAAAAGCGGTGGCCCGATAATCGATGCGGTTGCCGTCATAGAACCAAGCGCCCCTTGAAGCCGACCTTGTTCGGCAGGGCTTACTTTTGAAGTTAGAAAGGTCTGCACAGCAGCACCATATACGCTCCAGAATGATGCGAAAACCGCCGCAATGCCCAATTGCCAATAATTTGAGGCCAATGCATATCCGCTAAATCCGATTATCCCACAAGTCAGGCCCAGAAACATTGCCGCTTTTTCGCCCAGCGCCTTTACAATTGGCTTTATTAGAAATCCTTGGACGATGACACTTAATAGGCCGACTATTCCCATCAAAATGCCAGATTCTTCTGCGCCCCATCCAAAACGATGCAGTGCATAAAGAACAAAAGTAGCCGGTAGCACAACATGGGCAATATCATTTAGATATTTAACGAGTGCAAGGCCATGGATTTTTGGATTGTCTTTGAAAAAGCTCAGCGTCGAAACTGGGTTTGCCCGTGACCATTTAAACTTAGTGCGCAGTTCAGGTTTTAGGCTCTCTTGAAGAAAGAAAAAGCCATAACAAAAATTGCATAGGGCGATTATTGCCGCGAGTTTCAATGGTAAGTGTAAGTCTATTTTGCTTAGGATGCCGGCAATTGGTGGCCCCATAATAAACCCTAGGCCAAAGGCCGCACCCAATATTCCAAACTTTGCGGCGCGTTCTTGGGGTTCAAAAACATCGGCAATATAGGCATAGGCGGTTGAAACGCTGGCACTCATGATACCAGATACAATCCGTGCAAGCGCCAAAACCCATAGAT
>CAYTWK010000369.1:0-818 GCA_964442095.1 uncultured Caulobacteraceae bacterium
TCCGGGTGCGCGATCTGCTGGGCGTGTTCAATCGGCAGTTTTACGCCTTGTTGTTGAGCGCGAGCAAGAAATAGAAGCCTTTAAATCAGAAGAATATTGGACCATAGAGGCAAAAGCAAAATCGAAAGATAGCGCGATTTTTGATGCGCGCCTTCTTAGCCTAAATAATAAAAAGCTTGGCAAATTCGATTTGGCCGATGAAACAACCGCAAAAGCCGCAGGAAGCCAGATCCGCGCTAGCAGCTATAAGGTGGCAAGCATTGATGCTAAACCGCTAAAGCGCTCCCCTGCCCCGCCTTTTACCACCTCAACCCTGCAGCAAGAAGCCGCGCGCAAACTTGGGTTTAATACAAAGCGCACTATGGATGTGGCTCAAAAGCTCTATGAGGGCGTAGAAATAAATGGCGAAACTGTCGGCCTAATCACTTATATGCGTACAGACGGCGTTTCCATGGAGCCCGAAGCAATTTCCGGCGCGCGCGCAGTAATTGGCAATAAATTTGGCGACAAATATGTTCCTGAAAAGCCACGTTTTTACTCGGTTAAAGCAAAAAATGCTCAAGAGGCACACGAGGCCATTCGCCCAACCGATATGCTCCGCGAGCCGTCAAAACTTCGCCTCAATGATGATATGGCGCGCCTCTATGAATTGATTTGGAAACGCGCAGTCGCAAGCCAAATGGAACAGGCCATTCTCGAGCGCACTACGATTGACATTGAAGCACTGGATAATAAATCAACCCTTAGGGCGACCGGTCAGGTTATTTTGTTTGATGGCTATTTTGCACTTTATCAAGAAGGCGTTGATGAAAAATCTG
>CAYTWK010000369.1:828-1732 GCA_964442095.1 uncultured Caulobacteraceae bacterium
ATGACGATGCACGCCTGCCAAAACTCAATCTTGGCGAAGAAATAACCATCAGCGAAGTCAAAGAAACCCAGCATTTCACCGAACCACCGCCGCGCTATTCCGAAGCTAGCCTTGTTAAAAAAATGGAAGAAATTGGCATAGGTCGCCCATCTACTTATTCCTCAACCCTTAGTGTGTTGCAAGACCGCGAATATATGAAACTCGAGAAGGCGCGCTTTTATCCAGAAGTTAAGGGCCGTTTGGTCATTGGCTTTCTCGAAAGTTTCTTTAATAAAATCGTCCAATATAAATTTACTGCCGAACTTGAAGAAAAACTCGATTTGGTGTCCGCGGGTTCGCTCGAATGGAAAACGCTCTTGCGCGATTTCTGGCGCGACTTTAACCAAGGCATAGAAGATATTGCCGAAGTTCGCATAACCCAAGTTATTGACGCACTAAACGAAAAAATGGCGACTTTCCTCTTCAAATCAGAAGACGGCACAAATGCCCGCAAATGTCCGAATTGTGCCGATGGTGTTTTGTCATTAAAAATTAGTCGTTTTGGCTCATTTACAGGGTGTTCAAATTATCCTGAATGTAAATATACGCGCCAATTGGGCACTGGGGATCAAGATATTTCTGGTAATGGTGAAAACCAAGAATTGGGAATTGATCCCGAAACCGGTCTTTCAGTAACTCTTCGTAATGGACGCTTTGGACATTATGTCCAATTAGGCGAAGATCCGGAAAAAGGCTCAAAAGAAAAGCCAAAGCGCGGCTCTATTCCAAAGCATTGGCCGCTTGATCAAGTCGATTTTGAAGCCGCAATGAAGCTTTTGAACCTACCGAGAAGCGTCGGCTTTCATCCTGAAGATGGCGTTGAAATCTTTGCAAACTTTGGCCGCTTTGGGCCCTATATTGTCCA
>CAYTWK010000370.1:0-1723 GCA_964442095.1 uncultured Caulobacteraceae bacterium
CTTATTGGCGGGTCGTCGGTTTAATTCTTTGACAAGTGGTAGTTATGGTAGTAGCGCAGCAAAAAGTTTTGAAACCAAAGCTCTGGTTAATGGTGATGAAAATTCTATCCCCGACCAGTTTTTGAGCGCGAATACATTCAATATTAAAGTTACGAATGCCGCTACAACCCATGATCTTATTATTGATTTGTCAGAAATGGGTGTAACGCCGCGAACTGTTGGTAATGTTGCTAGTTTTATAAATGGAAAATTGGCGGGCATTGGTGTAGAAAGTCGCTTCCAAAGATTGGAAACTACAAAGCCGCCCGCATTTAAAGGTGCCCCCGAAATCAAAGAGCAAAGACTAAAGATTAATGTGGGGAGCGGCGAAACTATAAAATTTGAAGCCGGTGCCGATGCAACTCAAAATGCGATCTATGTAGCGGGCGCCAAAACCGTCAATAAAATTGGCCAGAGCATCATTACTAGGCTTGATTTAGGCGACATAAATAACCCGCAAACCGCATTTAGAAATGATTTATCGGCGGCAGGCGGAGCAGCAAACATCAGGGCTATGACGCAAGATGCAGACGGATCGGTTTATGTAATTGCAGACATAGGCGGTCAATTGGGCACATCAAAACCAAAGTCTTCAACCGATGTTGCTTTGCAAAAGCTTGATAGCACTGGAAAGGTTGTATGGTCGCGGGTTCTAGGGTCTGCCGCGACAGCACAGGGCTTTTCGATTGCTCTTGGCCAAGACGGCAAAGTGGCAATTGCAGGCGCGGTTGAGGGCAAAATAGACGCGTCTGCCGGAATTACTGGCGCTGGCCGCGATAGCTTTGTTGCAACTTTTGACGAGCATGGGCGCGATTTATTGACCTTTCAGCAGGGCGCAAGCGGCTCCGATGAAGTTAAAGACATAGCTTTTGATGCCAATGGAAACCTCTTAATTCTCGGTAAAACCAATAGCGCTATAGGCGGCGCAGATATCGTTGGTGGCACTGATGTTTATCTTCAATCAATTGATACAAATGGAATAGTTCGTTTCACAAAGACATTTGGTGACGCCGATGCCGACGAACCAATTGGCATAAAAGTATCAGGTTCTGATGCCTTTATCGCTTGGAATCAGAATGGATCCGGCCGAATTTCCCGCGCTTCAATTGATACTGGTGATAATATTTCCCCTGATATTATGACCAATAGCCTTGGCATAGAAAAAATAAATAATTTCGCGATCGATGAAACCAATAATATTTTTATTACTGGTAATGGCGCGGCGGGTAGCGTCAGTGACCGTGCCATTAGTTTTGATTTTGCAACCCAAACTATTGGATTTAACAAAAATTTCGCCGGTGAATCTATTCGTGCACTAAACGTGAAAAATGGCCTAGTTAGCCTCGCCTTTGAGGGGGCAAAAGACGAATTCGCCGCCAATCCATTGGCGAATCAGACTCTCTTGAAGGGCTTTTCGTCTTCAAGCGGCATAGAACAATTTTCGATTGCCGTTCGCGGCGAGGCAACCGGCAATATTTCAATTGCGCAGGTTTCTGGCCAATCGCAAACCCTAAATGCTCTCGGATTGCCACAGGGCGAGATTGGTATGGGTGATACCCAATCATTGACTGATTTAACCGGCCTAAGGGCAGGTGATTATTTTTCAATCGCAATCAATAATGGCGCACAAAGAAAAATCTCAATCGCCCAAGGCGAAACTGTTCAGACCTTGGTGGCAAAAATT
>CAYTWK010000371.1:0-1721 GCA_964442095.1 uncultured Caulobacteraceae bacterium
TATCGCGGCGCATCTGTTTCGTGCCAACCAAATGGCTTTGGAATTATCACATATGCCAATGGCGCAATGTGGATTGGTGAGGTTACGGCACAAGACACGCGCATGTCGCAAAATGGTAGCGGCACAATCGGTTGGGGCACGATTGCTCTGCCTGAGGGACAAGGGCTTTTGGTGACCAATCCCAATAGCACCTTTCCAATCGATATTCGCAAACTTGCCGTGCAAAAACAGAATAATAGAACGCCATGGGCCAATACTTTGCAACTTCTGGAGCGGCAGAATATTAGAAATGGCGTAGTTAGGTTCATGAGCACCCCAAGTGAAACTGGTGATGCCATATATAGATTTGCCGATGGCGGGCAATTAAATGCCAGTTTAAAAGACGGTTTTACCGAGCGCAAAGAAACTGGCAACCGCTATATTGCTGCAGATGGCTCGGAAATAATTGGCAATCTTATTGGCATCAATAGCCAAGGACCAATGTTTAATCAAATTAATTCCCTAAGGCTAAATAGTGCTAAAAATGGGCTCCCGAAAGGAGTCTATTCAGTCAATTCACGTCATATGATTGCGGATAATTTGGCGATAGAGCGAAACGCGCCAGGCGTGCCAGAAGATGAAAGAAAATACCTGCCGATTGCAACTTTGCTTGATACATCAAAACGTAAATATTTCAGCGCAAGTTTTAATCGTGCTCCTGAAATGCTTCGTGAGCGCACCAGCAATATATGGAATTGCCCAAATCCACCCTTTGTCCCCGATGGCTGGATAGTATGGTGGCCAAGCTGTAGTGACACAGGTAAGATTAATATCTATTCCGCGGATGCCAAACAATCGATTTCATTCAATTTGAAAAGCGACGGCAATAAAGCGATTTATACCGATAGGCGAAACTCGGCATTTGGGAATTTCGTTAATGCCGAGAGTTTTAGCTGGACGCAGACGGGTGGATTGGTAGCCATAAATCCAGAAGCGAAAAATCAATTCCATGACGGCATTCGTTATTTGATGTTCGAAGGCGCGCTTAATGGTGTTTTGCCTAATGGATTTGGAAATTGCGAATATACAAAGCGCGTTAATGGGCAGAATCAAGATATTATTGAATCCTGCGAATGGCAAAATGGGCGGCGCATTGATGCCGTTTATCAAACCGATTTAAGATTAGCCGAAGCCAAAGCACGCGCGGATAAACTTGCCGCCGAAGCAGCGGAGAAACTAAGGCTCGCCAAAGAAGAAGAAGCGCGCGTAATTGCCGAATACCAAAGGCAAAGAGAGCAAGAGGCCGAAAGACAGCGAATAGCTCAGCAAAGACGCGAAACCGAGGCGAGGTTGCGCGATGAAGAGCGAAGACGAGCCGAGAGAAACCGCGCAATTGCCCAAGCAATTACTGCAGTTGGCCAAGCCGCATCGCAGTCAATCTATGAACAAGGCCGCCAAGATCAAATCGCAAGAGATAGACTTCGTTCGCAGCAAATGTCGCAACAATATGGTCGATATGTGCCACCGCCACCGCCGCCGCCAACCTATGAACAGATGCAACGCTATAGAGAGCTAGAGCGAATATATGGCCCAATTTATAATCCACCGGCGGGATATGGTGGAAATTCAAGCTCGCAAATTCAAAATGATAGAATTAGGGCGTCAGAAGACGCAAGAGTAAAACAGGCCCGTGTAACCGAGGAAAGAGCGCGCAGAGAAGCCGAAGCAGCGAAACGCGAAAA
>CAYTWK010000372.1:0-1720 GCA_964442095.1 uncultured Caulobacteraceae bacterium
AAAGAGAGATTTTTAAAAAATTCATTTTGTGGATTTGGCGCAATGCTCGCGCAGCCCGATAGAAAAAGAATCCCGGCTAAACCAAGTGCGGCGTTTTTCATTTTAGTTTCCTATTCTGTTAATGCTTGGCGAATTGCTTTTTGCCAGCCTTCAATATTTGATTTGCGGACGCTCTGCGCCATTTGCGGCATGAAGGCGTCAAATATTTGATTTGGCATTTCACTTGTTTGCCCTGATAGTCCGATTAATGCGATGCGAGCCGCGCCCATCGCCGTCATTTCTAGATCCTTTGGCCGCTCGACTTTAAGGTTACAAATATCCGCCAAAAACTGGCAAAAGAAATTATTGGCCGCCATGCCGCCATCAATACGCAAAATGTCAAATTTCGCACCATCTTTTTTTAGGGCCTCTAATAAATCTAGGGTTTGGTAGGCGCTCGCTTCGATTGCAGCGCGGGCAAAATGCGCCCGCGTTGTGCCGCGACCCATGCCACAAATCATGCCGCGCGCCTCGGAATTCCAATAGGGCGCTCCAAGTCCCGTAAAGGCGGGCACTAAATACACGCCATTATTGCTTTCTATTGATTGGGCGAGTGCTTCAGATTGTTCGGCGGTTTCGATAATTCCAAGTTCATCGCGTAGGAACTTAATCGCGGTTCCAGCATTTAATACAGCACCTTCGAATGCATAATTTATCTTATCATCAATTTTTGAGGCAATGGTCAAAAGCATTTTATTTTGTGATTGCTTTGGCTCTTGACCCAATTGCACCATTAAGAATGCGCCTGTGCCAAAAGTGATTTTTGCTTCGCCTTGGTCTTGGCAATTTTGCCCCATCAAAGCCGCTTGTTGATCGCCTAAAACGCCGCATATCGGAATTGGTGCGCCAAATAAATCGCAATCGCCGAAATTACTATTACTTGGCAAAACTTCGGGCAAAATTTGCTTGGGAATATCGAAAATTTCCAATAATTCTTGGTCCCATTTTTGGGTGAATATATTGAAAATGCCGGTTCGGCTGGCATTGGAAAAATCGGTTGCATGGCTTTTGCCGCGCGTTAATTGCCAAATTAGCCATGAATCGACTGTGCCAAAACATAATTCACCGGCGCGTGCGCGTTCTTTAAGGCCGCTAATATTGTTCAAAAGCCAATTTATTTTAAAGGCGCTAAAATATGGATCCGCCAATAGCCCAGTTTTTTGGGTCAGGATTTTTTCGCGCCCATCAATCTTCATTGAATTACCAAGTTCGGCGCCGCGCCTATCTTGCCAAACCAATGCATTGTGAACCGGAACGCCTGTATTTCTATCCCAAATTATCGTAGTTTCTCTTTGGTTTGTAATGCCAATTGCCGCTAAATCATGGCCATTTGTGGCCATTTGCGCGACTTTTAGGGTATTTTGCCAAATCAAATTTGCGTCTTGCTCGACAATTTCTGGGCTCGGGGAGAGGAGGGGAACAGGCAATTGCGAAAATTCGCCGCGCACAAGATTTTCATCATAGACGCCAGCCCTTGTAGAAGAAGTGCCTTCATCAATTACAAGAATTTTTCCGCCCATTTTTGTTTCCTATAGATCTATTTTGTCTTTTTTGAAGCGCAAATTAAGGTTTGGCAAGCTGTTTTTATGAATCTTTGCGACTTAATAGCTACCACCAATTTTATCTTCAAACTTGCAATATTGAACTATCGAACAATTATTGCATTTTGGCTTTCGTGCCA
>CAYTWK010000373.1:0-1720 GCA_964442095.1 uncultured Caulobacteraceae bacterium
CGCTTCGCTGCTTGAGGGCTTTATAAATGCCCTAACGCTTCGCTGCTTGAGGGCTAAAACTCACCTTTGGCCTTGCGGCTATTGGTCTGGTTAGGAGCAAATAAGCTTCGATTTTTGAACTGGAGTTAATATCATGAGTGAATTGCGTATCCGTGTTACTGGTAGAAATCTTGACGTAGGTGATGCCTTAAGATCGACAATTACCGATAATTTAAGAAATGGAATCGCCCGATACTCCAATAGTCGCGATGGTGGCGCGATAGTTACCATTAGCAAGGAAAGGCATCTTTTTGTTGTAGAAATAATTCTACACCTTGATTCACGTGTAAATTTAGAGGCAAAAGCCAGCGCGTCAGACCCGCATGCGGCATTCGCCCAAGCCCTTGATAAAATTGAGAAACGTGCCCGAAGAAATAAGCGTAAGACAACGGATCACCACAATGTAACGCCGTTAAAAATATTACACGCTGAATAATAACTTGCCCTATGGTTAATTTTAGTTTAGGTGGCGCTGCTTTAGAAGTTTGCGCCACCTATGAATAAAAGCAATATTTTTGCTATTTCTTGGCGAAAACTTGGAATTTTTTTGTGCAGATTGTGCGCCGCGCGGATTATTAATTCGCAATCTGGCGCAGATTGCTAGTGAAAGAGTATTTTATGCCTAATTTGGGCGAATTATTAAAAACTGATGCTATTTTGTTTAAAATAAATGGCACGGACCGTAGAGATGTCCTAAGCCAAATGGCGGAAGCTGCGGCAAAGATATATGGTATTGATCCTGTTATTGCGCTTGAGAACCTACTTGCGCGTGAGTATTTGGGTGGCACTGGCATTAGCGATGGCGTCGCTACACCACATGCGCGGCTTAAAGACCTTGATCGCACGATTGGCGTCTTCGCTTTATTGGACGAAGCTGTAGATTTTGATGCTGCAGATGGCCGGGCCAGCGATTTGGTGTTTATGTTGTTATCGCCAGAAGATTCTGGCTCTATGCATCTGAAGGCGCTTTCAAAAGTAACGCGTGTATTGCGCCAAGCAAGCGTGCGGGCATCAATCCGTTCTGCGCGCTCTGCGCCGGCAATTGCCGCTATTTTTGCGCAAAACGCTCAGGACCAAGTTGCATAATTAGCTATTAAGATTTTACCATTCGCCGGTGTTTGGCATGCTAACCCATGGTTCTTGGGGTGCCAGGCTTTCGCCCTTTTGCAACAATTCGATTGATATCCCATCATTTGAGCGCACAAAGGCCATATGGCCATCGCGCGGCGGGCGGTTTATAATTATTCCCATGCTTTGAAGTTTTGCGCAGGTTTCGTAAATATTATCAATTTCATAGGCGAGGTGGCCAAAATTGCGCCCGCCAGTATAAGTTTCGGAGTTTCCATTCTCATCGGGCCAATTATAGGTTAGCTCAACTAATGGCGCTTTGTGTGACTTTGCGCTTTCTAAATCATCGGGCGCGCATAAAAATACCAAACTAAAGCGCCCCTTTTCATTATCAATTCGGCGCACCAGCACAAGGCCCAAAGCGTCAATATAAAATTTTAATGCGTCATCTAAATCTTTGACCCGCACCATTGTGTGTAAATAACGCATTTTTCTTCTCCTATATCTCAACAAAAAATTGCGCAACCGAAAACTGCGCACAAAAAAGCGCGTAAGGGATTTCTTTTTAAAAAATCTATAGTTTAATGACTCTTGCAAAGAATGGCCACATGTA
>CAYTWK010000374.1:0-1433 GCA_964442095.1 uncultured Caulobacteraceae bacterium
TTTTAGCCCTCAAGCAGCGAAGCGTTAGGGCATTTATAAAGCCCTTAAGCAGCGAAGCGTTAGGGCACTTTTAACCTGAAGCCATTAGCCCATCGCGACGTCTTTGAACCGAAGATGGAATGCGCATGGCTTCACGGTATTTAGCAACCGTGCGCCTTGCAATATCAATACCGGTATCACGAAGGATGTCCACAATTGCGTCATCTGATAATGGCGCTAAAACTTCCTCTTCGTCAATCAAATGTTTTATCGCATGACGAACCGATTCAGAAGAATGAGCGACATCACCATAAGATGATGCTATAGATGTAGTGAAGAAATATTTTAATTCAAACATTCCACGTGGTGTTGATATGTATTTATTTGATGTAACCCTGCTAACAGTTGATTCGTGCATTTCAATTACGCTAGCCACATCCTTCAAAACTAGGGGTCGCAAATGCGAAACGCCATAGGTTAAAAAGCCGTCTTGTTGGCGCACAATTTCACGCGCTACTTTTAAAATTGTTCTTGCACGTTGATCTAGACTTTTGACCAACCAGCTTGCTTCGGCGTGGCATTCGGATATAAATGACTTCTCATCTTCAGTGCGAGCATTGCGCGAAACTGTTTCGCAATAGGCATTATTGACCAAAACTTTGGGTAAAGTATCGCTATTAAGCTCGACTACCCACATACCGTCAGGGGATTCTTTTACAAAAACATCGGCGATAACGACACTACCCTCGCTTCCGCCAAATGCTGCACCTGGCTTTGGGGTTAGGGCGCGAATTTCACTTATCATTTGCGCCATGTCTTCGCCATCGACTTCGCAAATTTCGCAAAGTTTTCGCAAATCGCGCTTTGCCAATAAGTCTAGATTAGCGCAAAGTGTCGCCATTGCTGGATCAAAGCGATCTTTTTCCTTTAATTGTGCGGCAAGACATTCTTCAACATTTCTTGCGCAAACACCAATGGGGTCAAAAGTTTGCAAGACACCAATTACTTTTTCCAATTCTTCAAGACTGCAACCAAGATTTTGCGCGCTCTCAATCATATCCGCACGCAAATATCCAGCTTCATCGACAAAATCGATTAAATATGCCGCAATCATGCGCTCTGAAGGTGATGAAAACGCCAGATTTGCTTGGCTTTGCAGATGATCATTAAGGCTAATAGTAGTCGCAAGGCTATTTTCAATGCCGTCTAAATCATCATAAGAACGTCCCTCGCCGGCCTTTGACCAATCGGTTGTCATACCAATTGTGTCAGCCGCAGGAATATCAGCGTCATTATTTAAGTCTTCGTAAGAGGCATCAATCGCATTTTCAGCGTTTGGATCTGGCGCGTCCGAACTTACGCATAATTCTTGTGGGCCATCATCGGATTTTTCATTGTTTTCGACGGCCTGTTCGCCAAATCCTTCGAAGCCCAGATGGCCGCGTGCTTCGGCC
>CAYTWK010000374.1:1443-1716 GCA_964442095.1 uncultured Caulobacteraceae bacterium
TCTAGGATTGGGTTTCTTTCAAGCTCTTGCTCAACATAGGCATTTAATTCAAGGCTGGATAATTGCAAAAGCTTAATCGCTTGTTGCAATTGCGGCGTCATCACGAGGCCTTGGCCTTGCCGCATCTCCATTCTTGGACCTATTGCCATTAATCCCTACCCTTTTGGTTCAATATTTATTCTAAGTTTATCTAAAAACTTTTAACAAAAAGAGTAGGTTAGATGAATAAAGAATTAATCTGCAGCTTTTGGCGCAGTTTTTGCAGGTGCGGGA
>CAYTWK010000375.1:0-1714 GCA_964442095.1 uncultured Caulobacteraceae bacterium
GCAGGAAGCAAGCGAAGGCAATGTTGGACATATTGCCAAGCGCTGATGACGCACCAATTGTCGGAATTTCAACGCCTTAGGCCCCGCCAAACATTTCTGCCCACTCTGCTACTTGCTCGTCCTCGATTTTCGCAAATAGTAATTCCGGTGCATTAATTTGTAAGCCATGCGGCAGAGCATCAAAAATTCCGATATCGTCTTTATTAGGCCAATTGCGGTGCTCTTTCGGTATGCCCAAAGCGTCCAATACTTTTGCGGCCGCGTTGGGAATAAAAGGCTGGGCCAAAATTGCAAAAAGCCCGACCAAATTTAGCCCAACCCGAACCCCTAAAGCCGACCCATCCAAATCGGTTTTGAAAAGCGTCCATGGTGCTTTGGTTTGCAAATATTCATTGCCAATCGCCCAAAGTGCGCGGGTTTCTGCTGCCGCCTTGCGGAACTCCATCTGCTCATGGAAAAGGGTTATGAGGCCGATTTTTTGTGAAACCGCCGCAAATAATTCTTTTTCAATTTCGCCAATTTCGCCGACCGTCGGAACAATGCCATCAAATTTTGACACTGCAAATTTGGTTATGCGATTTACCAAATTGCCAAATACATTCGCCAAATCGCTATTAACTGCGGCCTGAAACCCTTCGAGGGTAAATGCCGCATCCGAGCTTTCGGGCGCATTGGCCATCAAATACCAACGCCAATAGTCGCCCGGCAATAATTCAAGCGCTTTATCCATGAAAATCCCGCGCTTTGAACTTGTGGAGAATTTGCCGCCATACCAAGTCACCCAATTAAAGGCTTTGAGGCGGTCAACTTTTTTCCAATCTTCGCCCGATCCGATAATTGTGGCGGGGAATGAAACCGTATGGAAGGCGACATTATCTTTGCCCATAAATTGAACATAGGTAACGTCTTTTGCGCCTTTATTTTCGCGCCACCAGCTTTCGTATTCAGCAGGATTCCATTCTTCGGCGGCGGCAATATATTCAATCGGCGCGTCAAACCAAACATAAAAGACTTTGTTTTCAAAGCCTTTGCGCACCACACCATTATAGGCAACCGGAATTCCCCATGCTAAATCGCGGGTAATCGCCCTATCTTGGAGCCCTTCATCAAGCCATTTTTTTGCAATTGAATAGGCAAGGTGCGGCCATTTATCTTTGGAATTTTCAACCCAATCGCCAATATTCTTTTCAAGTTTTGGCTGGCAAAGAAAAAGATGCGAAGTCTCGCGGATTTCTACATTTGTAGATCCTGAGACTTTGGAGCGCGGATTAATAAGCTCTAATGGGTCTAAAAGGCTGCCGCAATTATCGCATTGATCACCCCTCGCGTCTTCAAAGCCGCATTTTGGGCAGGTCCCTTCGACATATCTATCGGGCAAGAAGCGATTATCATCAATCGAGAAAATTTGTTTTGAAACACGCTCCTCGATGAAGCCATTTTTCTCCAGCATATGGGCAAAATGCTGCGTTAATTTATGGTTTTGCGCACTAGAAGAGCGGCCAAAATAATCAAAACTAAGGGAAAACCCCTCGCCCGCGCGCTTTTGAATTTCATGCTGTTCGGCGCAATATTCTTGGGGTGTTTGACCAGATTCGAGAGCCGCAAGTTCAGCTGGGGTTCCATGCTCGTCTGTTGCGCATAAAAACAGCACTTCATGGCCCTGCAAGCGCCTAAAACGCGCGTGCACATCTGCCGGCAGCATAGAGCCAGCAAG
>CAYTWK010000376.1:0-1714 GCA_964442095.1 uncultured Caulobacteraceae bacterium
TAAATTCCCCCTCACCTATGCTAAGCACAATGACATCGGCATTTTGTGCAGCAGCAACAGCCGCGTCAATTCCGCCAGCAATCGGGGTTTCTATTTCAGAACCCTTTGCCACAAACAAATCATTTGGATTAGCCATCTGCGCTTTCATTCCACGCGCAATAGTAACTATATTACCATTGTCAGGGGCAATGACCCAAGAACCATTCATATTGCGCTGGTCATCGCCAAGTGGGCCAATAAGTGCAATCTTCTGCCCAGACTTCTTTAAGGGGAGAACATTATTTTCATTCTTTAGCAGCACGCAACTACGGCGCGCAGATTCCCTAGAAAGGGCGATCGTTTCTGGCAGCCTGATTTTTGATTTCTCCTTTTCAATGCTCAAAGAGCGATAAGGATTTTCAAAAAGACCAATCGCCTTCTTAATTTGCAAGACGCGGCGCACCGATTGGTCAAGCGCAGCCATGGATACTTCACCGCTACGGACTAAATCGGGTAAATATTTATTATAAAGCCCCGATTGCATAGACATATCGCAACCCGCCAAGAATGCCTTTTTGGTAGCATCGCGTCCATCTTTGGCAAAGCCATGGGCGATTAATTCTTCTTCGGAGGTATAATCAGAAACAACGAACCCCTTAAAGCCCCATTCGCGGCGGAGAATTTTCGTTAAAAGATGATGACTTCCAGTCGCAGGAACGCCAGCTATGTCATTGAAAGAACTCATGATTGTCATAGCGCCCGCATCAATACCTATTTTAAACGGCGGCAAATGGGTTTCGCGCAATGTAGTTTCTGGAATATCGGCGGTATTATATTCCATACCGCCTTCGACCGCGCCATAAGCTGCGAAGTGCTTAAGGCAAGCAATCATGGAATCTTCGGCGCGAATATTGGTGCCGTTAAAGCCTTCGACCCGTGCACGAGCAAAAAGCCCACCAAGATACGGATCCTCGCCCGCGCCTTCGGCCACCCTTCCCCATCTTTGATCGCGCGCAATATCAACCATTGGTGAAAAGGTCCATTGAAACCCGCGCGCAGTCCCCTCTAAAGCACCAGCGCGTGCGGTTCTTTTTGCAAGCATAGGATCAAAACTAGCCGCTTCGCCCATTGGAATTGGGAAAATTGTTGTCATGCCATGAATAATGTCGCCTGCGAAAATCAAAGGTATTTTATTAGGCGATTCTTCGATAGCAGTTTTTTGAAGCTCGCGGCCCGCCGCAACGCCAAGACCATTGAAAACGCCCGTCATTCGGCCCTTACGAATTTCCGCTTTAAACCTATCGAGCGATGATTTTATGGCATTTGGGTTTACATCTGTGCCCAATGGCCGTGAATAATCAGCATAGAGACTTAATTGGCCAGCCTTTTCCTCTATGGACATTTTTTTAAGTAGATTTTCGATAAAGATATCTGTGCCTTGTGCGATTGCACTTGTAATACCAGTTCCAATCGCGAGCGCAGTTCCTGCAGCGCTCGAGTTTAAAAGAAATAAACGACGACTAAATTCAAAACTCATGTTCCACTATCCCTTAGCTTTCTATCCATTTACCCTGCGAATTCATTGCTTTGAAATCCGCGAGTTTAAGACCCTTTTTAATAATCTCGGATTTGCGCATATATTCCCAGACAAGTCCAGAATAATGATTTTCAATCATCATTAGAATTGGCCCTTGATCTATTGCTATATAATCATTGGAAACCCAACCTGCGCGCT
>CAYTWK010000377.1:0-1712 GCA_964442095.1 uncultured Caulobacteraceae bacterium
CGCGGTGTCTTGATAAGAGTTACTGGCGACATAATTGCGCTATCGCCGCCACTAACCATAAGTGAGAGTGAGATTGACCAATTATTCGGAACTATTAAAGAGGTTTTGGATAGTTTGGATTAGACTTTGAAAAAATCGCTTATTGTTTTCATCTGTTTTTTGTTTTCGGCGTTGCCTTCGATCGCCCAAGATGCGCCGAATGTTTCGGTGCTCAGGATGGTGAAAGTCGCTGGAACTAATCAAACCTTCAATGATCGTGCCTTGATCGGCAAACGCGCGTTAATAATGTTTTGGGCATCCGATTGCGCGCCTTGTCTGGTTGAAATGCGCGGCTTTAATGCCATAAAGCGCGAAGCTAATATGCCGATACTAATCATAACCGAAGATTGGGGTAGTCGCGAACAAACTCTTTTGGCGCAGCAAAAAGCGGCAGGCGCAATAATCCTTCATTCGGCAAATAATTATAATGAAATATTGGAATATTTCGGTGACCATGAAAATAGCGTGCCATATTCTTTGATGATAAATGAAAATGGCATAGGCTGTATTGCCCATTTGGGCGTTTTAACAGTTCCAAAATTACGGCAGATGCAAAGCGAATGTGGGAAAGACTAAAAAAGGCTTGATTTTTGGCTGTTGAATCAATACCTAGCCTGTCATGACAATCAGACCAATACTTACTGTTCCAGATCCTATCCTTAAACAGGTTTCAAAACCGGTTGCGGAGGTTAATGACCACATACGCGAACTTATGCAGGATATGCTTGATAGCATGTATGCGGCCAAAGGAATTGGTCTTGCGGCTATTCAAATTGGCGTCCCTTTGCGCGTCATTGTAATGGATTTGGTTTGGGGCAAAGAAGATGCCGGCGATATTCGTATGCCGCGCTATTTCATAAACCCAGTGCTTTCAAACCAAAGCGAAGAAAAAACTCCATATGAAGAGGGCTGCTTGTCGGTTCCTGATATTTATGAAGAAGTTTCGCGGCCATCAAAATTGACGCTTTCATATCTCAATGAAAATGGCGAGAGCATTACCGAAGAAGTTGATGGTATGTTTGCCACCTGTATTCAGCACGAAATGGACCACCTAGAAGGGGTTTTATTCATAGATCATATTTCGCGCCTTAAACGCGAGCGCGCTGTGGCCAAAGTGAAAAAGAATAAGCGCCTTGGTGTGCATAATCATGACCATGATCATGTGCACAATGAATTTTGCCAACATTGATAAATAAATAAGCTAAAAAAGCCCTCAAGTAGCGAAGCGGTAGGGCCACAAAAAAGCCCGAAGTTTCCTTCGGGCTCTATTTTATTTGCCCTATCGCTTCGCTGCTTGAGGGCTTTTTTATTAATTGGCACTAATTCACCAAGAATTATATAGGGAAAGCAATTAGCTTGAGTGAAGTAGAAGGATCAGAGCGCTGGCAATAGTGGGCTATTGCCAAGCGAATGCGACGAACTAATTCACCAAGATATTTAGCTTTTTATTCGCCTTTGCCTTTGCGCGCTTCGATACCATGGCCAGTAGTGCGCTCAGAGATACGAGCAGATTTACCACGGCGATCACGAAGATAATAAAGCTTCGCACGGCGAACTTTACCTTTGCGAACAACTAGAATGCTTTCAACATTTGGTGAATAAAGCGGAAACACACGCTCGACGCCTTCACCGAAAGAGATTTTGCGAACTGTAAAGTTTGCAGAAAGGCCGCC
>CAYTWK010000378.1:0-1706 GCA_964442095.1 uncultured Caulobacteraceae bacterium
AGGCCTTCCGCTTGGTAATGGAGGAGAGTTGTCAATAGTATACAACGATGGGGCGGTTCAAACGATTGCAGGTAGATTAAAGATAAATGTGATTTAGATTTTTTAGTGTTTTGCTTAAAATGCTCCCATTAAACCCTCATTCACCATAATGTGTCTATATTGGTATTATGAAGCGTTTATTGGTTTATTTTGGGGTTTCGGCATTTGCCGTGGTTTCGGGTATTTCGCCTATTGTTTGGGCGCAATCTAGCCAATCTGCAACCCAATCTGCACCACAACCCGCCCCACCGGGAACCGCTAAATTTGATCCGCGCAATCCGCCGACTACTACTATTGCGCTACCTTTCGAGACGCTTTTTGATATTGCCGAGCGCACCCGTAGCCCGATTTACGGCATCATAGAGGCCAATGGTTTTGTGCCGCCCTATCAGATTTCAACTGGGCAAGTGGTCAAACTTCCGCCCCTAAAAGTGCATGTCGTGCAGCGCGGCGAAAAGTTTGAATCTATTGCGCAAAGATATTCGGTGCAAACGCGCTCGCTTGGCGTGTTTAATAATTTGCGTCCGCCCTATAATCTGCGCACAGGACAAAAAATCATATTGCCCGCGATGGTTCAAGATAGCCTAACTGGCCTTGCACCCCAAGATTTGGTCAATCTTTTGGCGATTGAAATCAATTCAGGCAAAAGGGTTTCGGGCTCTGCTGTAAATACAGTAGTTAGAGGTTCAGAGGCCGCCGCCGTTAATGCCCCCAAAAGCCCGCCGATTACCGAGGCTTTGCCGGTATTCACCGTGCCAAATGCGCCAGTTTCGCCACCGATTTCGCCGCCAGTTTCTTCACCGCCAGCTTTGCCAAAATCGCCGCCTGCTGCTGTGCCGAATACGCCTGTGCGGAATACGCCAATAGTTTCGCCGCCAACAAAAATGGCTAATGTCCCAAATCCAAAGCAAAGTCCGCCGACAGTGGCAATTCCAAAACAATCACCGTCGCCACCTCCGCCGCCACCAAGTGCGCCCAATGTAGCTGTTGTTGCGGGCCGCTTTGCTTGGCCCTTACAGGGGCAAATCCTTGAGACGTTTGGCGAAAAACCTGGCTTTAGGAAAATCGATGGCATTGAAATTGGCGCCAATGAGAATACGCCATTTCGCGCCGCTAAGGATGGCACGGTTGCCTATGTTGGCGATAGATTACCGGGCTATGGTTGGCTTGTGCTTTTGCGACATGATGAAGGGTTTATAACCGCCTATGCCTATGCATCGCAGATTATTGTCAAAGAAGGCGATGTGGTGCGCAAAGGGCAAATAATCGGCAGGGTTGGCGCAACGGGCCGCGCCAATAGCCCGCGTCTATTGTTTCAAATTAGAGCTGGTGTTGCACCGATAGATCCGATTGCTCATTTGCCGCGCGGATAAAATCTTTAAGGTCTAATAGTTTTTGCACTTTATTTTCGGTGCGCTTTCTGCCACTATAATTATAAAGGTGAGGCTATGAAAAAGTTCAAATCCATAATTTATTCCGGTGTTTTAATTGCCGCGATTTTTGGCGCGGCTTCGTGCGAAAAGCGGCAAGAAAATAGTGAAAATGGGCCCGAATTAGAAATGCGGTCCGAAACTATGGAGCTTCCGGATGCGCCAAAAGATGCGCCGATAAAAAAGGATGATAGCGTGAATTCCGGCGCGCAGCAATTATCGCAAAAGCAAGTGAAT
>CAYTWK010000379.1:0-1700 GCA_964442095.1 uncultured Caulobacteraceae bacterium
CGGTTTTGCGATAAATCAAATTTCCTTCTTCGTCGGCTTTCCATGCTTTGACTAATGATATATCGGCTCTTAGCCATGTCTCCATAATATAGGTTTCGCCGTCAAATTCTTTGTGTTCTTTGCCTTGGGCAACCAGTGTCCCGACACCCGTTTTGGTGAAGAAACCGGGGATACCCGCGCCCCCTGCTCTGATGCGTTCCGCTAAAGTGCCTTGGGGATTAAATTCAAGCTCTAATTCGCCCGCTAGATATTGTCGCTCGAATTCCTTGTTTTCGCCAACATATGATGAAATCATTTTTTTTATCTGTCGTGTCTCAAGTAAAAGGCCTAGCCCAAATCCATCAACACCTGCGTTATTAGAAATTGCTGTTAAGTCTTTAACGCCACTATCTCTTAGTGCGACAATAAGATTTTCTGGTAGCCCGCATAAGCCAAACCCGCCGCTCATTACGGTCATGCCATCGCGGGGCAAACCTTTGAGCGCTTCCTTCGCACTTGCATATATCTTTGACATTTAGCTCTCCAATTTACGTATTTTAATTGTTTAGCTAAATTGAAATAAATTGCAATGCGGCGATTGTGCAATTGCAACAAAATGTGCAATCGCAACAAAAAGCGGCTCTGGAATCAAAAGTTTCCAAAGCCGCTTAATCGTCATGTGACAATATTGAAAAGCAAATATGCGAGGGACAAATTGCTTAATTACTTTCCAATTTTGGTTTAATAAAACAATTAGTTTGAACGGAAACTGAACAGCCTGTTTATAAACTAGGCGTTACGCACAAAAATTGCGCTTTTAATTGCACTAATTTTAATCAGCAAGTGATGATATTTTGGGCAATTGTAAAATTTATGCATGCCAATTGCATAGCCTACTATATTAATTTTGCTAATTCCACTAACCGCAAACCTATAAGAATTTACCGCGATGAAAAGGAAATGGGCATGAAAAAGATTGAGGCGGTCATAAAGCCGTTTAAACTTGATGACGTTAAGGAGGCTCTGCAAGAGTTAGGTCTTCAAGGCATGACCATAATAGAGGCAAAAGGCTTTGGACGTCAAAAAGGCCATACCGAGCTTTATCGCGGCGCAGAATATGTAGTGGATTTTCTTCCAAAATTGAAAATTGAGCTAGTTGTCAATGATGACCAATTGGATAGTGCGATTGAGGCGATTGTTAATGCTGCACGCACTGGTCGCATTGGCGATGGCAAAATTTTTGTTAGCGAAATTTCCCAAGTAATTCGGATTAGAACCGGTGAGTCGGGTGCAATAGCTATCTAGAGAATAAAATAGTTTGATAAACCAAATGCTAGCAGGCAAGCAATAGAGTCTGTATCTATTAGGAGAGATGAATGTCAAAATTTGAAAAAGTATTTCAATTAATTAAGGACGAAGAAGTCCAATATGTTGATTTTAGGTTCACAGATAATCGCGGCAAGCTACAGCATGTTACTTTTGACGTTGGCGTAGTTGATGAAGACCTCCTTGAAGAAGGCATTATGTTTGATGGCTCGTCAATTGTTGGTTGGAAAGCAATCAATGAATCAGACATGGTTCTTGCGCCTGACCCAGACAGTGTTACGATTGACCCATTTTACCAACAAACTACTTTGGCAATCGTTTGCGACGTTTTGGAACCTGGCACACTAAAGCCATATAATCGTTGTTCACGTGGCATGGCGAAAAAAGCGGAAGCC
>CAYTWK010000380.1:0-1695 GCA_964442095.1 uncultured Caulobacteraceae bacterium
GGCAATTGCGCCAATTCCACCTACCCCAATAATTATACCAATAACCAAAAGAATTGCGGAAAAGTCCTTATCAAGCATTTGATTGACAACGAGTGCGGCCAAGGCAAAGCCAAGACCTAGCGCCAAATCCTTTATGCCACTTTGCAAATCCGCCTCTGGTGTAGGCGGCACTTTTTGCGACATAGCTTTTATTGTTTCATCATCAAGTTTTTGGCCGGCAGCAATAGCGGCCTTTAAAGTATCCTGCATAGCCCTTCGTGCAAGTAATTGAGTATAGAAAAATAGGCACAATGGCACTGCGGCACACAAAAACAACATTATTGCAACAAGATCGTGAGAATCCATAATAATCTCCTTTTAATTGATTTAAATATTAGACGAAACAAAGCCGTGTTTTGGATGCATGGTGTCTGCAATTTATTTTCGCGGCATATTTCGAGTGCGCATAAAAGATTGGAAAAAGTCCCATTTTAGACTATTGAAGGGCCGTGTCAAAAATCCTTGCTCCGACAATTGAGAATATTAATGCCGCCGCCGATGTTTTGCGCTCTGGCGATATTTTTGGCATGCCAACTGAAACGGTTTATGGGCTTGCCAGCGATGCAACTAATCCCGCGGCCATTGCCAAAGTATTTGCTGCCAAAAATCGGCCCGAATTTAACCCCCTAATAAGCCATGTATCGGGAATTGAGATGGCGCGGCAATATGGCATGTTTGATGTGGTTGCAACCCGCCTCGCGGAGGCATTTTGGCCGGGAGCTTTGACGTTAGTGGTGCCGCGCGCCAAAGGTTGTGAAGTGTGTGATTTGGCCTGTGCGGGCCTAGAGACCATTGCCCTACGCGCGCCAAAACACAAAGTGGCGCAGGAAATTATTTCTAAGTTCGGCGGGCCAATTGCCGCCCCTAGCGCCAATATATCGGGCAATATATCGCCGACCGCCGCCCAACACGTATTGAGCGAACTTGGCGAGAAAGTCGAATTTATAATCGATGGCGGGCCTTGTGAAATCGGCCTAGAGAGCACGGTTGTCGCGGTTTTGGATGGGCAAATAACGCTATTACGGCATGGAGCAATTAGTATCGAGGATTTAGAAAAAGCGTCGGGCGCAAAAGTAATGGTCGCAAATTTGCACGATGAAAACGCACCAAAATCCCCTGGCATGATGCTACGGCACTATGCGCCAAAGGCAAAAATTATATTGAATGCCACACACGCCGAAGAAGGCGAAATCTTCATTGCTTTTGGTGACGCGAACAAAATAAATGCGCAAATAATCCAACTTTCGCAGAGCGCTAATATTACCGAAGCCGCCGCAAACCTATATTCGGCCATGCGCGAGGCCGATAGCAAAAACCCCAAAGCAATAAAAGTCGCACCAATTCCCAACACAGGAATAGGCGCCGCGATTAATGATAGATTAGAACGGGCGGCCAATACAAATTAGGAGGAAGCCAAAATGAGTGAGAATTTTGTAAAGTGGGCAACACAAGCGAAGGCAAATATCCTTTCATATGAAGAGAATATCGATTCAGTATCTTTGGCCTTTGCACTTTTTGGTTATGTTAAGAGCTGGTACGTTTTTGACGATGAAGGCCTGCACTTTGGACCTGCACGCTTCATAGCTTATAATGATTATGATCTTACCCAATATGCAGAGGCCGACGAAACTTCTTCAGAAAGCGAAAACGACTTTA
>CAYTWK010000381.1:0-1685 GCA_964442095.1 uncultured Caulobacteraceae bacterium
TTCCGCAGATTATTTTAAGAAGTCGCATTTTATACGGCGAAAGTGAAATATTTTGAGAACCGACGCGCAGCGTATTCAAATACGTGAGCATCGGAAGCGCAAAAATATTTTATTTGCAGCCAGTAAAATCGGCTTATTGAAGTAATCTGGTGTAATGACCCATTTTGCGGCCTTCTTTCACTTCGGTTTTGCCGTAGAGGTGAATATGGGTATTGGCGTTAGCTAATAATTCGTGGGCGCATAGAACCTCATCGCCAATAAGATTGTTCATTTCAATCTTGGCGGCGCATAAATCCGTATCGCCGAGCGGCAATCCGCATATCGCACGAATATGATTGGCAAATTGCGAAGTTTTGCACCCCTCAATTGTCCAATGGCCCGAATTATGAACCCTTGGTGCAATTTCATTGACCACAAGGCCAGTATCGGTCACAAAAAGCTCAACCGCTAAAACACCAACATAATCCAAACTTTCGGCAATTTTACGTGCAATTATTCGCCCATCGGCAATTAAATCGGGCGACAATGGCGCCGGCACAATTGATTGGCGCAATATTCCGCCTTTATGGATATTCTGCGAGTTTGGATAATAGGCAATATCACCCGATTGACCGCGCGCCACAATAATAGAGGTCTCAAAATTAAATTTTACAAAACCCTCTAAAACACAGGGGACTTGGCCTATTTCTTCCCATGCCTTGGCAAAATCACTTTGGCTGTCTAGGACAATCTGCCCCTTGCCGTCATAGCCGAGGGTTCGGGTTTTTAATATGGCTTTTGTGCCGATTTCGGCCATCGCATCAGCAATATCATTGGCACTATTAATTGGCGCAAAATATGCGGTTCGCAATTTCAAATCCGACAGAAATGTTTTCTCAATAAGTCTATCTTGGGTTAATTCGAGAGACTTGGAATTAGGAAAAAGGGTTTTACGCCTTTCAATTGTCTGCGCCGCTTTTACGGGCACATTTTCAAATTCAAAACTTATTACATCGCAGCCATGCGCAAATTCAATTAAAGCGGCAATATCATCATAATCAGCGCAGATATGATTATCGCAAACCTGCGCGGCGGGGCAATCTTTTTGCGGCTCAAAAATTCTTATCTTATAACCCAAAGGATAGGCCGCAAGCGCGAGCATTCGCGCCAATTGACCGCCGCCAATTATTCCAATTACAGATCCTTGTGGCAATGGCTTTGTCATTGGATTGGGCTAATACCTACTGCATCAGTTTGAGCTTTGCGCCATGCATCAAGCCTATGCGCGAGTTTTTCATCATTTAATGCCAGAACACTAGCGGCCAAAAGACCAGCATTTGCGGCACCAGCCTTACCAATTGCCAGTGTCCCAACCGGAATTCCTTTTGGCATTTGCACAATCGATAAAAGGCTATCTTGGCCCGAAAGTGCTTTGGTTTCGACCGGCACGCCAAATACTGGCAAGCTGGTCATGCTCGCAGTCATGCCTGGGAGGTGTGCTGCACCGCCTGCGCCGGCAATAATAATCTTCAAGCCGCGATCTTTTGCGCCTTTTGCATATTCAAAAAGCCTGTCAGGAGTGCGGTGAGCAGAAACGATTTTAACTTCAAACGGGATTTCAAGTGCTTCAAGAATATCGGAGGCCTCTTTCATGGTTTCCCAATCAGATTTCGACCCCATAATTACACCGACAAATGGGCTTGGCA
>CAYTWK010000382.1:0-1684 GCA_964442095.1 uncultured Caulobacteraceae bacterium
CTTGGGCGGCAAAATCGGCCTTGATGCCACCAATAAAATCGGCAATGAAACCAATCGCGAATGGGGCAAGAAAATTGAAATGGATGCCAAAGTAGTTGCGGACGTAACCGAAAAATGGGCGGCCCTCGGATTGGGCACAGCGGGAAAACCGATTTGGAGATAGTTTTGCGCGAAAGAAAAGCCCCCTTTATCCTCCCCCTGTTTGCGTAATGTATAATAGACCAATCGCCCAAGCGGGTGTGGCGGGAATGTCAACATTTCACAGCTATTTGGGTGGCCAAGCTGTTTCACATTGTTTTAACTAGATTTTTTGGTATTTTTGGGTGACAAAATATCAACATTTGTTGATGTTTGGTCAATAATTTCACAACGAAATGTCCCTTTAAAATCAACAAATTATCAACCAACGAGATATTTTTGGATGGCAAATCTATTTTTGCGGCGCGGTTTCTTTTGGCGCTACACCCTCTATTTCAATTCCCTCTTTTATTGTTCCATCAGGGTTTAAAATATTGAATTGCTTGTTGGGGTCGAAAACGCCTTTGACACTGTCAAGGGCCTGCATTAGGGGCAAATCTAAACTAATCCTAAACAAGAAGGGATGGCCACTCAAAACATCTTTGTTCTGCCCTTCAAGAAGGACAAAGACCTTTAGGTTTCCAGTAATTCGGCCATCAATCCTTATTTCCAAGACCTTGTATTTTAATTCGCGAAGTGCTTCTATTGCGAGTTCTAGCCCCTGCGGTGGCGGCTTGCCGAACATACGCTCTCTGAGTTTGGTCATTGTAGTTTTCTTGGGCTTTTCTCCACCAAGATCTGGCCCTGTATATCTAAAGGTGCCTCCGCCTTTAGCACGCAATATACCGCCAACAATTGAAACTTCATTATCACGAATTTGTATCGGTAAAACCCCAGTCATGCGGCCATCAATCTCTAGATTTTTTAATTCAGTTAAGCGAAGAAATTTCGCCACATCTATATTATCCACATCGATGGTTAGATCCTTATCTTTGGCACTAAACGGCCAGTTTTCAGGCCGAATGCGAAGGTTTCCATCTGCAAATGGCCATGATGCTTCCTCTAGCTGAATGCTATTGTCACCTGGAAAGCTTATGCCGACTTGGCCATCTTGGATTGGCACACCAGGGTGGAAAAGGCCAACTTTGATATCTTGGCGCGTATCGGTCCTCAGCTTTAATAGATCGGCGAATGCAATTGTGCCCGATATATCTTCTGCAGGGCCCAAAGGTGATAAAAAGCCAAATTTATCGGTTGAAAATACGCCGTTACTTTGGATTGGCTGATTTGGTGCCCATGAAAAATTTGCATTGCCGTTTATTTTTCCGTTCGCATCCTCAACGATACCTTGCAAAGCTGGCACAATGTCTTTTGCCTGAATACCATTGCGATTATATGGCGAGAATTCAATTTCAGCGGCCTCAAAAGCAATATTACCAATTCCATTATTGATATTATGAGCCAATGAAAACGCTGCAATAGGCGCACCGACTGCACTATTTTTGGCCTCGGCATTTATATTTATTCGATTATTCCGTATCTGTCCCATTCCGCCAAGACTTATGTCGCCAAACCGCTTTAGGGTCTCGGTGTCTTGAATCTTGATATCATTAAAAGAAAAGTCCCCGCTTAGTCCGGTTTCGGCGTCAGTATGGAATTTGCCCTT
>CAYTWK010000383.1:0-1664 GCA_964442095.1 uncultured Caulobacteraceae bacterium
GAGCATATGGGCTAGGATATCAAAATCCACACCCATAAAGCGAGCCTACGAGCCTATAATTTATAACGCAGTCTTAGAGTTATTGCACGCGGTGAGCCCGGCGTTAGCCAAGCGCTATCGAAGGAGTTTTCTATATAGTGCTCATCACTGAGGTTTTTAACCTCGAGAGATAAATCCGATATTTCATTCAATTTATAGCCAATACCCGCATTCAAAGTTACATAAGATGGAAGCTCAAATGCCGAGCCGTTAGAATCGCCCGCACGCTCGCCAACAAAATTTAGCCCAACATTATAGCTAAACCCGCTTTCTTTTGGACTATAATTATAGAATATCGCACCGGAATGGGTTGGGATATTGGATAGTCGCGTGCCTAAAAGCGCTGGTGTCGTATCCTTAGTTATTTCAGTATCAATATAGGCGTAAACTGCTGTCAAATAATGCCTGCGGCTAAAATAATAATTGGTTTCAAATTCTATGCCGCTTGATTTAGCTTCGCCGAGCGCCACTTGAAACGCTGAATCCGTGGGATCAGTTGAAAGTATGTTTTCCTTCGTAATATCAAAATAAGAAACCGTTCCGCGCAATTTATTGGATAGTGCCGCAAACTTCAGGCCAGCCTCAAATGAAGTGCCGAGCTCGGGGGCGAAGGCGCGATTAGATTTATCAGCGCCTTGGTTGAAGCGGAACGATTTTCCGTAAGAGGCATAAAAGCTATAATTATCATTGGCTTTATAGGTAATTGCCGCGCGAGGTGAGGTCTCAGACACTTCTTGTATTGTGAAGCTTCCATTTACAAGATTTGTAACTTTTTGATCTACTTTATCGTGACGAAGGCCAATTAGGAATGACCAATTATCACCAATACTTATTAAATCTTGGGCATAGAAACCGGTGCCCTTTAAATCCTCATGATTATTAGTATTTAAACTCGCAATTGGTTTTGGTTGGCCATAAACCGGATTAAATACATTTATATCATATGGAGTAGTCGCACTTGGACGGAAACGCCAAAACTTTCTGTATTGATTAAATTGATAGGCGTCAGCACCAATGCGCGCATTGTGCCTTATTGCGCCAAATTCCTTTAGAATACTGAGTTCAGCACGGCCGCTTAAATCATCCCAAGTATAATCATGATTTCGCAATTGGCGGCGCATCATGCCATTTATAATTGTCGCAGTATTATGGGTTGATTGCCCAACCATCGAGCCATCACGATATTGAATGCCCGCTTCAAAAGCTATGCCTTCAGACAAATCCTTTGTTAAAGACAATTGATGTTGCCAAATATCCTGAGTTATTTGCCCATCATTTGGTTCGCCAAGAAATCTCGTTACGGGCAATGCCAAAGCATCGCCATTAATAGCTGCAATACCTCTATCATGGGTGAAATTTACTTTATTGTATTCGCCTTGATAGAGGATACGCAAATCATCGCTTGGATTAAATGCTAAAGACGGCGCAAAAAGAATTCTGTCAGATGGTGTAAAATCGCGATAACCATCCGAGCGCTCTAATGCGACTACCAATCGCGAATCCAATTTGTTACTGGCCGGCGCGCCCATATCAAAAGCAGCGCGCATAGTGTCAAAGCTGCCCCATGACAAATCAGCCGACAAATGCTTTTTTCCGTTTGGTGCTTTGGTAAGGATATTGATTGA
>CAYTWK010000384.1:0-1636 GCA_964442095.1 uncultured Caulobacteraceae bacterium
AAATTGGGAAATTGGTATATTGGTGGGCATTACGGCGCGAACTGTTCAGTTTCATCTTGCAAATTGCGCCAGAAAGTTAGGGGTTAATAATCGCATACAAGCCGCCATGAGGGCATTATTATATGGGATTATAATCCTGCCTGATTTAAAGTATCAAAAGCCCAACAATATCATGTCACCTAACTCTGATGAAATAGGCTTGCTTCTGTCAAGTATTGGAAGTTTAAACAAGAATGGTGAAAGCCGAAAAAGCCATTTTTAGTAACTCTAGATTAATTGTTTGGGCGCACAATGCAGCTAGTTTTTGCAATTTTTTGAGAGTTTGCAATGTTGGCATTTTACCTTTTGATTAGCGCGGCACCAGATGGGGTTTTTGTTCCACCTCCGCCACCAAATCCCACACCTATGGAGCGCAGTGCGCCGCAAAATCGGGCTGATTGGGCGACAGAGGGACAGCGCCAAATGTCAAACCCTGCAAATCTAACGGTGCCGCATGCCGCGCAATTTGATCCTAATGCAGCGTTTTTGACAAGTTCTAGCATGTGCACAATTGTTTCCGGGCAGCCTTTACCCGATTGCGCCAAAGCGCCAAGTGATGGCAGTTCTTCTCATATTGTTTTGAACGAAGAAATATTTACGAATTCTGTGGCTGGCGAAGACGCAACTTGCCAAACCATTGAGACTGTTCGCACTGATGCCAATGGTAAACCGCAAAGGATATTTGCTTCTTATTGTGGTGATGACATTATGCGGAATGATTACCGCGAGGTCACTTTACCTACTGGTTCGAATACTCCTTTACGGCCAACTCAACGCAATTTTGGGCCAACTAATATTAGTGCAGTTCCGTAATATCGATATTTATTCTCGCCTTTAATGTCAGATAAATATCAGCTTCCGAAGCATTTAACCGAAGTTCAAAAAAATCCGCCAAAATTTGAAGTTGGCCTTAGGCCAATTCCTATTGAAGAATGGCTATTGCCGGATGATCAAGCACATTCTTTACCTGCGAAAAATGTGCTGTTAAATTCGGTTCTAGATGATGTTTTTGGGCAAACCGATGCTTCGCTGATTGCGCAAAAAGAAGTATTCGAACTTATAAATGAACTTGTTCCCGAAAGATCTCCAAAAGAGGAACCATTTTTGGTGCGCGCGAGCCGCTTAGTCTCTGATGATTTGATTATTATGAGTAAGATTGCCGATAATTGGCAAGTTAGCGCGGCAACTTTATGCTCCCCGACGTTCTTTGACGCCAAGCACGCAATTGGAAAAAGCCTATCATTATTGCATGGGCCAATTCCAACTGGCGGTTTCGATCTAAGTGGGCGAATTGCGCGGGTTTTTGATAATATGGCAAATGACATTGTCATGGAACGCCACAATTGGACCGTGCAATGGAGCGATGAGCGTCATACTCCCAATGGGCAAATACTAAGAGATGCGGCAAATGTCGCCGATACTTCTTTGGCAAAGCAAATGGTCTTTGAACGTGTAGAGCGCCAGACAATTCGCAAATTGCCAAAATCAGGTGCGGTCCTTTTTACAATAAGGGTTCGCCTAGAAAACTTGTGGGACATTATCCAAGATGAATCCGCCAAAGAGGCCTTTATCAATGCATGGGAAAATGCCCCCCAAG
>CAYTWK010000385.1:0-1628 GCA_964442095.1 uncultured Caulobacteraceae bacterium
ATACCAAAGCATCAATTTTGCCAAAGGCTTTGATGGTTTCGGCCACAAGGTTTTCGAGCGCGGATTTATCGGAAATATTGGCGGCAATTGCAATCGCGGTTCCAGCGCCATGTTTCGCATTAATTGCGTCGGTGACCTCTTGGCATGCATCTAGTTTACGGCTCGAGATTACGACTTTTGCGCCATTTGCCGCCATTTCCTCGGCAGCAGCGCGGCCAATACCGCGCGATGAGCCTGTAATGATGCATACTTTATCTTTTAAATCGAATAGTGACATGAAAACCTCTTAATTAATCAAATGCAAAAACGGATTTAATGAACTTTGGGAGCGAAGCGACCTAGCGACCGACGGGAGCGCCGGTTGCGTGCCGCCAAGCGGCTTTGCCGCTGAACGCAATTAGACATGTTTTCCCATTTCTGAGCGGGCAATTGCGCGATTATGCACCTCATCAGGACCATCGGCAAAACGCAATGTGCGAATACCTGCCCAATTTGCCGCGAGTTTGAAATCTTGGGAAACGCCTGCTCCGCCATGGGCCTGTATGGCATCATCAAGGATTTTTAGCGCCATAGTTGGGGCTTGCACCTTAATCATAGCGATTTCATCGCGCGCGGCTTTATTGCCATATTTATCCATGACATCGGCGGCCTTCAAACATAAAAGCCGCGACATCTCAATATCAATTCTTGCGCGCGCCAAACGCTCTTCCCAGACACTATGATGACCAATTGGTTTACCGAATGCCACGCGGCTAGTAAGGCGCTTTGCCATTGCCGCAATTGCTTCTTCGGCAACGCCAATTGTTCTCATGCAATGATGAATGCGGCCTGGGCCAAGTCGCCCTTGGGCAATTTCAAAGCCGCGCCCTTCACCCAAAATAATATTCTCCGCAGGAACTCGCACGTCTTTTAGAACCACTTCGCCATGTCCATGCGGTGCATCATCATAACCATAAACATGGAGCATGCGCTCTATAGTAATGCCCTTGGTATCCATTGGCACGAAAATCATAGATTGTTGGGCGTGTTTAGCGGCGTCAGGATCGGTTTTGCCCATGACAATTGCCAATTTACAGCGCGGATCGCCGACACCTGAGGACCACCATTTGCGGCCATTGATTACATATTCATCGCCATCACGGGCAATCGAAGTTTCGATATTGGTGGCGTCGGATGAAGCAACCTGAGGCTCAGTCATCAAGAAAGCCGATCGGATTTCACCTCGCATTAAAGGTGCTAGCCATTTGTCTTTATGTTCGCGCGTGCCATAGCGTTGGAGAACTTCCATATTGCCAGTATCGGGCGCAGAGCAATTAAAGACCTCGGAGGACCATAAAATCCTGCCCATTTCCTCGGCGCAAAGCGCATATTCGAGATTGGTCAATTGCTCGCCTTCGAATTGAAAGCTATCATCGACGTGCGGAAGTTGTGGGGCGGGGGGCATAAAGAGGTTCCAGAGGCCCGCAGCACGGGCTTTTGGTTTTAGCTCCTCGATAATCGGCAATACTTTCCAGCGGCCACCTTCGGCCTGTTGGCTATAATAATCTTTTTCACGGGGGCGAACGTGGCTTTCGATAAAGTCACGAACTCTATCACGCCAATATTTTTGTTTTTCGGTTAATTCAAAA
>CAYTWK010000386.1:0-1626 GCA_964442095.1 uncultured Caulobacteraceae bacterium
ATCCTTGTTTCTCGCCGCTTTTGGAATTGGCCTGAATTGTAACTTCGGCGGCCATGGCAATACGGCGGGCAAGCTTTGCGAGCCTTTCTTTATAAATCCGCTTTTTGGCTGTCTCGATTAATTCTGTTTGTTCAACCGGGTCCAAAGCTTGATCAAGGGCGGCATAACGCAGTGCATTAGGAACCGCAAATGGCACAGGCTTTATTAGCCCACCAATCGGAACTCCTCTATCTGGGCCGACATAGTCAGAAGTAACCACAAATTCGCGGCGATTCTCAATAATGTTAATTACGCGCTCTTGCACCTTATTAACCGAAAATGGACGTAAAACCACATCATCCGCGCCCGCATTCATTAGGCCAGCGACCGCTTCACCATAGCCGGACCACAAGGTGCCAATTATAGGGATAAATGGATTAGTTTTTATTTCAGCTAGACGCACAGACTGAATAAGAGCAGTGATTTCGTCCAATTCCTCGGTTGCTTCGGTGAAAAGGACACAAATATCACTTTGTTTCAAACGGCGGCGAAGCGCGTTAATTGAATTTATGCCATCAATACGGCGAAATCCCATACCATGCAGGACACTCCTCGTGGTAAGCATGTTTCCACGAATTGGGTCATAAACAACCGCCAAGACTTCTGATAAATCTATATCTTTCAATTCAGTATCCGCGCTCTTTTTAGTAATATAAATAGAGTGCCAATATAAAGAATTTGTTACCTATTGCTGCAAAAAGGCAAAGCCCGACGCTAAACGCCTTCCGCGGCCTTTATAATCTCTAGGAAATCTGCCGACTTTAGACTTGCGCCGCCTACCAAAGCGCCATCAACATTGGCAAGGTGCAAAATATCCCGCGCATTCGCGGCATTTACCGAACCGCCATATAAAACCGGAATAATATCAGCAGTTGAATATTTCTTTGCCAAAAGCGTCCTTATAGCTTCATGCATCTCTAGAATATCATTTGGTCCAGCAACTTTACCAGTTCCGATTGCCCAGACTGGCTCATAAGCAATGATGATTTTATCAGCTGGCGCATTTTGCGGAACTGATTTGCTAATCTGATCCAAAACTATCGAAATTGCCGATCCGCTTTCGCGTTGCTCCAAAGTCTCACCCACACATATTACCGGCATTAGGCCGAATTCAATGGCCTTTTGCGCCTTTGCATTGACGATTTCATCAGTTTCGCCGTGATTTGCGCGCCGTTCCGAATGACCAACTAAAACCAAATCCACGCCAATCTGACTAAGCATTAGCGCCGAAATATCGCCAGTATGCGCGCCATTATCTTTAAAGTGGCAATCTTGCGCGCCAATCACCAAAGACAGATTTTTAACTTGTGAAAGAATATAGCCAATAAGAGTGAAAGGTGGACAAATTCCAATCTTAGTATTTTTGGGGTTTAGACCAATTACGCCGTCATTAATCTCTTGGGCTAAGGCGGACGAGGATAAATCACCATTCATTTTCCAATTGCCAATTACATACTTTCCACCTGACACGCGCACCTCCCTTACAAAATAATAATGCAAAAAAACCTATAGATTTGCATACTTCATACATTCCATAACTTGCTTGTAGGCGTTTGCGCAACTATGGAATAAACGAATAGCAAATTT
>CAYTWK010000387.1:0-1609 GCA_964442095.1 uncultured Caulobacteraceae bacterium
ACTCAAGAAACCTAAAAGCATATTCCAGCGCGCAAAACGCACCCGCCCTTCCCATCGGAAACACTTTGCTATTGTTAGAATCAAAACAAAAATCAGTTTGAATTTGCAGATGTTTCAGAAAAATGGAGCGCATCGGCAAAGGGCCATTCGGTAGCGGTTCTGGTCCGGCCAAGAACAAGGCAAGCGGTTCAGTTATACCAGCCAATACTTCGCCAAGCGCCGGCTGTGCCAAACGCAACATTCTGGATTGACGTGCAGTTATACCGGGCTGATATCTTAATTTTGCAGATAAGGGCGGCAATGCATCTTCTGGCACAGAGGCCATTTTAATTGGCGAAAAATATCCATCGTAGATAGTCGTTTCTTGAAACGCGCTTATACCCGCATTAACAAAAGCAGCGGTCATCGCCGTGTTAGATCCCACAGGAGTTAGCATCGCTGTGGCAGTAATATAAAGTTTTTCTATTTGATCCAAAATCTACTCCTTTTGAATTTAGCTGGAAGGTATTTATAAACTCAAATAGCGGCCTAACATCAAAAAACCACAACAGGAAATGCCTTACCCTTGTGTGTGCCGGACATAATGCCCTTGAGCGTTCCAGCATCGTCACCAACACTGGTAGAACATTCGGTGCTGCCAAACACAAAGGAGCACTTTGAATTCTAACCTCTGCGCACCCAGGCACACAAATTTGCATCCTATCTTACCAAGCATCGAAATTGAATCACGCCAAGTAAGTCTCAGACTGTAAATACGCTAATCCTATTGGATAATATTTCCTTACATAATATCTCGCTAAAATTGCTACGCAAATTTAAGCGACACCAACATTAACTTAATTAATTCGCGATTAATGCTTCTCCAGAAAAGACGCTTAAATCACCCTCAGTATTTTATTAAGTTTGAATTCACGGAATTTTGACCATCCTGTTGCCATCCATTCCCGCTGACGATGGTATTCACTGCGGGTGGTTTAGCAACGAGCAGGTTGCTGTCGGATCAACGAATGCACCCAAATCTGCACCACTCAACTTTACTATTTCAGCGCGAGACCCGGATTTTGGCCCATTTCCACCATGGAAAGGAATTTGCACAATTCCAAGGGCATAATATTTTTCAGCAGCTTGTTGGACGCTATTTTTTACCGGATTTTCACGCGCGTGAAAACCCGGACATTACTAATTCCACGCTAATAAAACTGGATATGTGAAAAAACAACAAGCAACCTATGGCAATTTGCCATAGGTTGCCGTGTCATTTATAAAGGGGATACTTAACCAGGAAATATCAGGTGACGCCAATCACCCTGAACTCTAACTTGGGCAAGAATTTTTTCTGCGCCTCGCTGTAAACCTCGCCAATTTTTAATGCGCCTTGCTTTAAATAAAATCCTTCAGCATCCGGGTCAGATATGATGTGGAAGCTGGCTATATCCAATCGATTACATTCAACTTTAATCTGCTCAAAAACCAGAGTGCCGTAACCCTTTCCAATCGCTTTTGGCAATAACCAAAAATGATCCAAAAGTTTGGTATCGCCTTTCACTATGGAGAAAAAACCAATCACATCATCATCATTCAAAATTAGCTTGACGGTATTGCGCGCAAT
>CAYTWK010000388.1:0-1606 GCA_964442095.1 uncultured Caulobacteraceae bacterium
CCTCCATGCCGAGGGCATTTCCATGCTCTCTCAATAGACGCATTGCCTCGCGAATGTCCTCGTGCCCCTTAACTTCTTCGGACCCAACGTTTAAAAGACCAATTGTTGGTTGGGGAATGCCATAAAGCGCTTGCGCGAAAGCTTCACCCATAATTGCGAAATCGACCAATTGTTCTGGATCAGAATCAACATTGGCACCAACATCAAGGACAACAGAATAAGTTCCACGCGGATTAGGCCATGAAGCAGCAATTGCCGGACGATGAAGCCCCTCCATTGTGCGCAATTGAAGATTTGAAACCGCCATTAAAGCGCCAGTATTGCCCGCCGATACCGCAGCATTGGCAGACCCTGATTTAACGCTTTCAATTGTATTCCACATTGATGTGCCTTTTTTTCGCATTGCTTGCGAAGGCTTTGCATCCATTGGCACAATCTCTGGCGCATGGACAAATTGCGCATGACCCAAATGCTTGCAAGTTTTAAGCAATGGCAAAACTTTTTCCTCGAGCCCATGAATAATAAGCCCGACATTTGGAAATTCTTTTGCAAATAAATCTATGCCAAAGACAATAGCGTCTGGCGCATTATCCCCGCCCATAGCGTCTATCGATAATACGACACCATCAATATTTTTTCTATTCATACCGCTCCTTGGGGCCCACGAAATTAAATTTATTATCTCATTTATTCGTTCAATAACATTAACAAGGGCTTATGACAAATTTTGGCCCGAAATAATATCCTCAATAGGGCAATCTTTCAGGGATAAATATAGCCTAATGGCCTCTTGGGCTAAAGCATTGTCAATGTCAAAACTTAAGTCGAGGCGATTAAAAACATTACGTGCAATCATTTTTGATAGCCCTTCAGAATCAGTTTGATACACTAAATCCATGTAGGATTTTTGACGGCCATAAAAACTCTCTGACATTTTGCGAATTCGTTTAGCTACGGCCATATCACCAACCCCCAATTCACGAAGAGCTTGGTCAAATGCTTTGAATACAATATCAAAAAGCTTTTGCGAAATATCCTTGTATATCGGGCCGCGATTCGCCATTGCGCAGAATATAGAGGTGCAAAAAAGCGCCACCAATTCAAATCTACCGTCTGGGCTGTCTTCTACCTTATCGTTTCCGAAAAAAGCGTGATTGCGCGCACTTTTGTTTAAGATTTCAAAAAGAGATTCAGCCCCAAATTTGATACTCTTTTTATTCTTGAAATAACTGAACATGAAAGTGCTTTTAATGAGATTTCATAATAATTAAAGCCCTTTTGTTTGCATTGGTTTGAATTTGCCCAATCTTAAAGTAAATTAAACTTTCCAATTGACCAAAGCGCTTGAACAAATGAGTTTAGATGGCTAAACCATTTTTGGTAAAATTGTTGCATAATATATGCTTACAATAGTGAAATCGGTGGAAGATTAAATGCAAATAAGAACTTTAAGTGCGATTGTTGGAATTCTAGGCCTTACGGCTTGCGCACCAATTATCGATTCTCATGGCTTTGTTACCGCCGATGCAAAGCCTGTAAGCGTTGAAACTGGCACTGATAGCAAGACCACAATATTAACCCGCTATGGGAACCCAACACAGATTGG
>CAYTWK010000389.1:0-1595 GCA_964442095.1 uncultured Caulobacteraceae bacterium
GGTCGTCTATTCCATGGGTCTGATCGGCGTGATCATGGGTAAACAAAACAGCATCAAGATACGATATTTTGTTTTGCAGGAATTGTGCGCGTAAATCGGGCGATGTATCGATTAATACTCGCGTTGGTTTTTGTTCTTCATTTCTAAATTTCTCAACCAATACCGAACATCTTGTGCGAATATTTTTTGGATTTTTGGGGTCACATGCACCCCATTCCCCGTCAATTCTTGGAACACCGCCCGAAGAACCACAGCCAAGAATAGTGAATTTAATCATACTTCACGCTGCGCCTTTTTAAACAAAGCAAAAAAATTACTATCGGTTTGCGCTATTAATTTGCTTTTTTCAATCTTTAAATATTGCGCAATAAATTCGGCCACAAAATCAATAAAAGCGGGTTCGTTGCGTTGGCCACGCTTTGGAATTGGTGCAAGATATGGGCAATCGGTTTCAATAATAAGCCTATTTAGCGGAATATCATAAATATTGGCGCGAACATCGTCGGCATTTTTAAAAGTAGCAATTCCCGAAATAGATACAAAAGCGCCTATATCAATACATTTTTTCATTAAATCATTAGATGAGGTGTAACAATGCAATAATAATGGAAATTCCTTCTGCTTCATTGCCTTTAGTAATAATTCTCCCATCAATTCATCAGCATTTCTAGTATGCACAATTAGCGGTAATTGAACCTCTTGTGCAGCAATGATTTGGTGTTCAAACACGGAAATCTGTGCCTCGGGCGTGCTAAAATTATAATGAAAATCTAGGCCTGTCTCGCCTATTCCAATCACCTTTGGACACTCAGCTAGTTTGATATAATCAATAGGTGATTTATCTAAATGATCTTTGGCTTCGTGTGGATGCGCGCCAACACTATACCATATGTTTTTATATTCGTGGGCAATTTGCTTTATTCTATCGATATTATCAAGCCTATCACAGATAGTTAGCATGCCATCGACACCATTATCATTCGCGCGCGACACAATATCATTTAGGTCATCTTTATAGAGATGATGATGCAGATTTACATGTGAATCAATCATAAATAATCCACCTATTTCATAGCATTTCGCACTAATTGTAGCGATTCTAAAACTATACTTGGTCTATCAAGATTATTATTTGCCGCCAAACGCAAATTCTCAATTTGCGAAATTGCATCGGCTATAATTCGGCTGTTTTTGGGCTTTGCAAGCCGCGCCAGAGTTGCATTTTCTCCGGGTTCGACTTCTGTGATTTCCACACCAAATCCGGCTTTGGTAGTCCGTAAGAGCCAGTCTTTTATTAGTTCAATAATGATATTCAGACTTTCTGGATCTTTAGCGCGATTTGCAAGCTCTTGAGCCTCTTTAAAGTTAGATTTTGGAAGGCTAGAAAAATGTGCTGACAATAGGGAGTACAATTTTTCTACTTCAAAGCTAGCGAGCGATTTTGCCCGGCCAATCCTACCATGAGAAAGCGCCAAAGCGCTATAATTAATACCCTCTAGGCTCTGGCGCATTTCGTTATCACTTAGGGGTTCTAGGCGAAAAATTCTACACCTCGAGCGTAAGGTTGGCAAAACCGAACCAATAGAATTCGCCAA
>CAYTWK010000390.1:0-1584 GCA_964442095.1 uncultured Caulobacteraceae bacterium
TTACGAGGTCTAAAAAATCGGTTTGGTGCAACCGATGAAATAGGCGTTTTTGAAATGGCAAGCGCTGGCCTGATAGAGGTGCAAAACCCGTCGGCGCTTTTTCTCGATGAACGCGGCAAGGGCAATCCTGGGTCCGCCGTATATGCCGGCATAGAGGGCACAAGGCCAATATTGATGGAAATCCAAGCCTTGGCCGCCAAAACTGCGTTTGGCGCCCCTCGCCGCGCTGTTATCGGTTGGGAAACTCAAAGATTGGCCATGGTATTAGCGGTTATCGAAACCAAATGCGGCATAGCCTTTAGTTCTTATGACATTTATCTCAATGTTGCTGGCGGTATGAAAATTACTGAACCCGCTGCAGATTTGGCGGTGGCTGCTGCATTAATATCGGCTCTTAGCGGTTGTCCTTTAGCTGATGAATGTGTCGTTTTTGGTGAAATAGCGCTATCGGGCGAAGTGCGCAGCGTCCCAAGAAGTGAGTTAAGGCTAAAAGAAGCTGAAAAACTTGGGTTTAACCGTGCAATTATACCGCCGAACCGCAAGCAAGGGTCTAGCAAGGAAGCCAAAACAGCGCTATTGGCAAGCCATGTATCTTCGCTCGCGGACTTGGTATATCAAATCACGGGCGAAAGGCCCGAGGCTTTATCGGATTAGGCATAGACGGCGAATAAATGTTGCGGGCTTGAAAGGCATTTGAATGACTGGATTTGATATCTTAGTTTTGATTGTCGTTGGGGTATCGGCTCTACTTGCATTCGCGCGCGGCTTTATACGCGAAGTTTTATCAATGGCTGCGCTGGTGGTGGCGGTATTGGCCGTATTATGGGGCCTACCCGTATTTCGTGACCCAGTGCGCGAACTTATTGAACCCGGCTGGATTGCAGACACAATCACCGTAATATCGATTTTTTTGCTAATTTATATTGCCATTAGAGTTTTGACAGGCCGTATCCACGAATGGGTTCATGATTCAGAGCCGCTTGGCATGATTGATAGATCTGCTGGCATATTATTTGGTGTTGCGCGCGGTTTCGTTTTAATGGCAATTTTCGTTCTTGCGATAACTTCGGTTGCAAAAAAAGACTTGATTCCCAAATTCCTAACTAGCTCTAGCTTTTATCCATTCCTAGCAATTACCGCGAATATGCTCCAAAATCTTGCGCCCGATGCCACCAAAGCTGCTAGTGATGTTGCAAAAGGCGCAACCGAAGCCGGTGAAGGTGTGGTAGAATGGCGGGGAACGCCCAATACCAATAGTGTTCAAACAGAAGAAGAAGCTTCGCAAGCCGAAGAAAACGCACAAGCCGAAGAATCCAAATCCGATAAAGAAACCAAGCCTTCAAACAAATTGAAGATTGAAACAGGGAAATAGAATGACGCACCAAACTAATCAGTCTTTGAACGAAAAATTTGGTGCGAACCAAGACAATTTGGATGCCGATTGGTTTGACCCTGATGCCGATAAACTACGAGAAGAATGCGGTGTATTTGGTATTGCCAATAATGAAGAAGCCGCAGTAATCACCGCTTTGGGGCTTCATGCTTTGCAACATCGCGGGCAAGAGGGTTGCGGTATCGCCACGT
>CAYTWK010000391.1:0-1582 GCA_964442095.1 uncultured Caulobacteraceae bacterium
CGGTATTGCTTTGACCATTAAAGCCATCAATGCACAACAAATTGCAATCTTTGCCATATCGATAAAAGGAATTGGCAATTTTACATGCGCACGGCTTCGAATTGCCAATAATAACAAGCCACAAACAAAGGCAATGATTGTAGAAATTACTGCGCCTTTTAAACCTAATTTGGGCAAAAGAACTATGTTTAGTCCAATATTTATAATTGCGGGGATAGCCAATAGAATTGCGCGCTCGACCACTTTGCGGCTTAGCATAAATGCATCTGAGAAATAATCGCTCATGCCAGCTAATAGGCCGCCTAATGCTATCCATGGCGCAATTTGCATAGCTGTCTCACGCATTTCTGGCCCAATTAATATTTCGCATAAATTAGCCGAAACCAAAGCAATTCCCAATGCGCATGGTGCCCCAAGGCCAAATCTTATTGCAAAGCTATTTCGTGCGGCTTCTTGGAATTTTTCTTTGTCATTGGCTTCATAGGCATTGACCAATAATGGAAAAGTTGCAGAGGCTGTCCAAGCGAATATAATCTCTAGGATACGCGCAGCTACTTGATAGCCGGCAGAATAGGCGCCAACTTCGGCATCGCCTAGATAGTTTGCAATGATAAATCTATCACCGGTATTGAGAATTATTGTTAGGATTAGTCCAATCGAAATTGGGTATCCGAAGCGAAAGTAATCTCTGGCTAACGACACTTCAGCTTTGCCATTTTTGGCAAAGGCCAAAAGCGCTGGACCTTCAATGAGTAGTGCCATAATTGATGCAATCATTATTGCGATAAAGGGGCCATCTTCTTTTTGGCCAAAGGCAACTACGGCTATTGCCGTAAAAATAAAGCCCGAAAGAATATGCGTGGTTTCCACCAAAGCAAAACGATTGGCCTGTAAATCCATACGGCGGGTTTCAAGTGCTATTTTTAATAATGATCGCACTATTGAGCCAGCAAAGGCCGCCGCCAGAGCCATTTTTGTTGTCGCATTGGCAGGATAAAGAAAAGTTACCAAAATGGCCAAAAGCGCGAATATTCCGGCATTTATTGCAAAGCTAATCAATAATGTCTTAAAATGATTGGCGACATTATTGTCTTCTTTTGCTTTAGCATAGAATCTTGCCGCAGCAGCCTCGGCCCATGTAAGAACAGTGTAATGACCAATTGTCATTATCGTAAATACTAGGGTAAACCTGCCGTATTCTTCTGCGCTTAAGAAGCGGGTTAAAAGCGCTACCGTTCCAAAGCTAGCGATTGCTTGCGCAAGGTTTGGGGCCAAATAGGCTATAAGGTGTTTGCGAAGCATAATAAGCGAATTATTCTAGCGAATGGCCATTTTGTCGCCCAATAAAGACGGCACTGTCATAAACATAATATATAAATCGAGCCAGAAATTTGACCTATCAATATATTCTGTATCAAGGCGCACACGCTCGGCCACATCTTCGGGGGTGTGGACAGGCCCGCGCGAGCCATTGATTGCGGCCCAACCTGTAATGCCGGGCTTAATTCTATGACGGTGTGCATAGTCGGATACTAATTTCTCGCTTAGGTCGTCGCCAGTTTTCATGCCGATTGCGTGCGGA
>CAYTWK010000392.1:0-1580 GCA_964442095.1 uncultured Caulobacteraceae bacterium
TATCTTCTACCGTATCATGCAAAAGACCAGTTACAATTGAAGCTTCATCAAGCTTTAATTGGGTAAGAATACCCGCCACTTCAACTGGATGGGCAAAATAGGGATCACCCGATGCCCGCAGTTGCGAGCCATGCATTTTGGTCGCATAAACATAGGCGCGATTGATTATATCTTCATTGGCTGCAGGATTATAGGATTGAACCAAATCCACCAATTCAAATTGGCGCAGTATTTTGGTGGGCTTTTTTATTTCCCCGAGACCAGATTTTTTTTGCAGCCTAGAAATAGCTGCAAAAGTCTCAAAGCTGGGCGCTTCTTTTGTTTTGTGCGGAATATTTTTGTTTTGTTTTATACCTTTTGAGGGCTTTTGCAAAGATTCCTGCTTTGGCTCTCTCGGCATAACTTAAACTATTCCAATCAAATATCCGCTTTCAAAGCACTGAATTAATATGGGTCTTCGCGAACCGCCTCTTGCTCTTGTTGAAGTGCACGCATAACGTCATCTTCATTAACAATGACGGGCGCCTCAAGAGCCAATCTATCTGATTCTTCTTCTTCGCGAACCGCATGCGGACGATATTCGCGTAGGCTAGCCACAAGGCCGTCACGCAAATCATTGGCCTCAATGGCATTATCAGCGATTTCACGCAATGCAACCACAGGGTCTTTATCACGGTCTCTATCAACCGCTAAAGGCATGCCGCCAGAGATTTGACGCGCACGATGTGCGGCAAATAGAACAAGTGAGAAGCGATTTTGGACGCGATCTACGCAATCCTCGACAGTGACGCGAGCCATTAAGGTTTCCTGTGAATTAATCTTGCAAGTTTGATTTGAATGCGCGGTCTAGTTGATTGCATAAGAAAAATCAAGCACTTGCTTCATTATTCTACGGAAAATGGGTGATTAATTCATCAATATTCTGTTTTGTTACAGGATGAACCCAATTTGGCGCAATCTCTTGAAGTGGCAAGAGGACAAAATCACGCAAATGCGCACGTGGATGCGGTAATGTCAATTGCCTATGGTTTTGAATTTCATCCAAAATAATGCCACTAAAATCAATAATATCAATATCAATTGTGCGCGGCGCCCATTGGTTGCTTTTGTCCCTTTTTCTTCCAAAATCGATCTCAATTTGTTGAATTACACTCAAAAGTTCGAAGGGAGTGCCCATATAGCCGCTCAGAGAAATAATAATATTCACATAATCGGGCGCATCTGTGCCAATTGGCCAAGCTTTTGAATGATAAGCTCTCGAGCGCGCCTCTATCACAAATCCATTTGCTACTAATTCCTTGCAAGCGGCCTCTAACAAATTGACTGGCTCAATGCCTTCAAACGGCAAATTACTACCGAGTGATAGATATATTCTATCGCAATTTATGGCTCTTTGGCTTTGCGCGGCTTTATTCATATTTGATTGCTTATTGGACACTTGCGGGTTTTGAGGTTTCACAATATTCATATTATCCATTATTGCATAAAAGAACAATGAAGGTGCGAAATTGACCGCAAATCCCTATATAGGCCGCCAGATAAACCATTTTGAGATGGTCGATATTGCCCGCATCGAAGCG
>CAYTWK010000393.1:0-1576 GCA_964442095.1 uncultured Caulobacteraceae bacterium
AACAACACAAGAGAGCGCATCATCAGCAACACTAACCGGAAGCCCCGTTCTTTGACGCAAGATTCCATCAAGATTGCGCAATAAAGCCCCGCCTCCAGTAAGCATTATACCCTTTTCGACAATATCTGCCGCCAATTCCGGAGGCGTTGTCTCTAGGGCGACGTGAACCGCCTCAATTATTTCGCCTACAGGATCTTCGAGCGCGCCGACAATCGATTGCTCCGTGATTGTAGCTTCACGCGGGACACCATTAATAAGGTCGCGCCCCTTAACTTGCATAGTTAGACCAACGCCATCAGTAGGCGGCAAAGCCGAACCGATTTCCTTTTTAATGCGCTCAGAAGTAGTTTCACCAATCAAAAGGTTTTCGGTGCGGCGCAAATGGTGGACAATCGCCTCGTCCATTCTGTCGCCACCAACGCGGACAGAACGCGCATAAACAATACCTTCTAGGGATAGAACTGCAACCTCGGTTGTGCCGCCGCCAATATCAACAACCATCGAGCCAGATGGCTGATCAATCGCAAGACCCGCACCAATTGCCGCCGCCATCGGCTCCTCGATTAACCAAGCATCCAGTGCGCCTGCATTAAGAGCAGCGTCTTGAATTGCGCGGCGCTCAACAGGGGTTGCGCCAGATGGCACACAAATAACAATCCGTGGGCGACCACGAATAAAGCGCTTTTCTTGATCGGCGACCTTTTTGATAAAGTGCTTAATCATTTCTTCGGCTACTTCGAAATCAGCAATAACGCCATCACGCATAGGGCGGATTGCCACAATTTGGCCCGGAGTGCGACCAAGCATTAGCTTTGCATTATCGCCAACCGCCTGAACAATTTTGCGCCCGCCTTTAATTGAATAGGCAACCACCGAAGGCTCATTTAGAACAACGCCGCGACCTTTGACATAAACCAGCGTATTCGCTGTTCCAAGGTCAATGGCCATATCACTTGAAAACCAATTAAAGAGCCGTCCAAACATATTTTTTTATCTATCCTTTTAGTTCGATACATTAATCGCCATTTATAGTCGCCATTTATGCCAACTTCGTGGCGCGATTCACAAATGGGTGCATAAGGCTTCGTGAAGTGATACGCCCGAAGAATCAAGGTATTTTACAGAAAAAATATGGCCAATTGCGACTTTTTCGCATTCCACCAATACATTGGGCTTTACAATTCCAATTCGGCGCGCTCTAGGGCATGGATTTCATCGCGTAATTTAGCGGCGGTTTCAAACTCCAACTCCTCGGCGGCGGCGCGCATCCTTTTTTCCAAATCTGCAATAATCGCGCGAATATTGTGACCTTGTGCCTTTGGATTTGGCGCATTGCCGCGCACTTTTAACTCGCGCTCTTGCTCATTTTTCTTACGCATATTTTGAGCGGCTTCTTCGCCATAGACGGCCTCCATAATATCTTTTACTTCGGATTTTATGGTTTTTGGCGTAATATTATTGGCGACATTATGCTTGATTTGTTTTTCGCGGCGACGATTGGTTTCGCGCATCGCCCGCTCCATAGAGCCTGTGATTTTATCGGCATAGAGTATAACCTTTGCATCGACATTTCTTG
>CAYTWK010000394.1:0-1574 GCA_964442095.1 uncultured Caulobacteraceae bacterium
AAGAGCGCCCATTTTTTGGCGAATTGGTTGAATTTATGACATCTGCACCAGTTGTGGTTCAAGTTCTTGAGGGTGAAAATGCCGTTCTTGCGCACCGTGAAGTTATGGGCGCAACTAATCCAGAACAAGCAGCAGAAGGCACAGTTCGTAAGCAATACGCGCTTTCAGTTGGCGAAAACACAGTTCATGGTTCAGATAGCCTTGAAAATGCTGCGATCGAAATCGCGCAATTTTTCTCTGGCAATGAGATCGTCGGCTAAATTGCTTTCGCGAGCGCATTAAGCGTTTGCGGATATAATTTATGTTCTTCTATTAACACCCGGGCCGCCAAGGTTTCGGGTGTTTCGTTTTCTATAATTGGCACGCTCGCCTGGGCTATGATTTGCCCTTCATCAACGCCCGCATTTACATAATGAATAGTGCAACCGGCCTCTTTATCGCCCGCCTCAATTGCGCGTTTATGGGTATGTAGGCCCTTATATTTCGGCAATAGGGAAGGGTGGATATTTATCATTTTGCCTTCCCAATTGCCAACAATTTTAGGCCCCAAAATCCGCATGAAACCTGCGCAGGCGATTAAATCTGGCGAAAATTTTTGCAAAGCCCTATCAAGTTCTGCATCAAAATTTTCGCGCGTTTCAAAGTCCTTATGATTTATACAAATAGAGGTAATATTGGCGAGTTTTGCCCGCTCTTGGGCATAGGCATCAGGCACATTGACGATAAGGCCAATGATTTCATAGGCGCAATCATTATTGGACTGAAAATCTATCAAGGATTGAAAGTTTGAGCCGCCACCAGACGCTAGAACTACAATTCTTGCTTTTCTCATTTGGCAACCAATTGGCCAATTACAATCGCGTCATCGCCATTTTCAATCAAAGATGTGGCGACATTTTGGAAGTTTTCGGGTGCGACACAAAGCACCATGCCAATTCCGCAATTAAAAGTCTTGAGCATTTCATCAAAACTAACGCCGCCAGTTTTCTGTAGCCATTTGAAAACTGGTGGGAACTCCCATGCGTCATAATCATATTCTGGCTTAAGGTGATCTGGCAACATTCGCGGCGTATTCTCTGTTAGTCCGCCTCCAGTGATATGTGCTAGGCCCTTTATTGCGCCGCTTTTAATTAAAGGCATAACCGCCTTTACATAAAGTTTGGTCGGTTCCAATAGGGCATCCGCAAGGTTAATTTCGCTATTCCAAGGGCAGGGCGCATCCCAACTTAGGCCAGACAAAGCGACAATTTTGCGAATTAGGCTATAACCATTGGAATGTGGGCCACTAGATGGAATACCAATCAACAAGTCTCCCGCGCGCATATCTTGGTGGCGCGGCAAAAGTGCGTCGCGTTCTGCTGCTGCGACGCAAAAGCCAGCCAAATCATATTTGCCGTTTTCATACATTCCCGGCATTTCAGCGGTTTCTCCGCCGATGAGGGCGCAATCGGAAAGTTTGCACCCATCGGCAATGCCTTTGACAACTGCCGTGGCGACATCTAATTCAAGTTTGGAGCATGCGAAATAATCAAGGAAAAACAAAGGCTGCGCGCCTTGTGCTAATACGTCATTGA
>CAYTWK010000395.1:0-1571 GCA_964442095.1 uncultured Caulobacteraceae bacterium
TTAAGCATATAATTGACAGCGCCCTCTATGCCACTTCCTTGTGCCATTGGCATTTTTGCGGCAAAGCCCTCTATTTTCGCGTCTTTAAATCCTGCGGTCTTTAAAACTTGCTCAATCCTCTCTTTGCGAGCAAAAGCAAAGGGACCTGGTGCATCTGGGTTTGAAGGCGGCTCTTCCCGCCTTAAGCCATTTAATGCGCGCATAGGAACTTTGACCCAATCATTGTCACTTTGCTCTTGCCAGCAGACAAAATTAAATTGGCCACCAGTTTTAATCAAACTAAGAATATTGGCAAATGCTTTGTCGGGATCATCAAAAAACATCACGCCAAAGCGCGAAATAGCAATGTCAAAATTCGTATCACTGAGATAATTGCCCGCGTCAGCTTCAATAAAACTTGCATTAGCAGATGAAATATCGCTTCGGCATCCCGCGACCTCCAAAAGGGGTTTTGAAATATCAATTCCCAAGGCTTTTGCGCCTAAATTTGCTGCCAATATTGTTGTTTCGCCTGCACCGCAGCCAATGTCTATTAAAGTCTTACCGTCAAATGGCGCCGCACGCGCCATCAATTCATCGGTAAATGGCCGCAGCATCGCTTCAGTTTCAAGGTGCATTGCACGCCATTTATCGCCGACTATGCCATTCCAATATTCTATTTGATCTTGATTGGCTATGTCACTTTGGTTCACGATATGGCGCACTTTCTAACTTATGCAGCTTTTGACTCACTTGCCACTAGAAGTTTTTGCGCGCCGACATAATCGATTTTTCCAGTGCCTAAGACAGGAATTTCTTCGACTGTAACAATTTTGCGCGGTAAACCCAATTCGCTTGCGCCATTCGCTTTATACCATTCTTGCAATTCACTACGGGAAGCATTCGGGCGGTTAGTTAAAAGAACGATTTGTTCGCCTTTTTTGGGATCATTCACTGCCAATGCAACGTGCAATTCATCTGGCCAAACCGCTGTCGCATTGCCTTCGACAGCAGTTAGAGAGACCATTTCGCCGCCAATTTTCGCAAAGCGTTTCACGCGGCCACGAATGGTAACATATCCTTCTTTGTCAATGGAAACCACATCGCCAGTATCATGCCAGCCGTCAGGAATTGGCTGTATTTCGCCCGGTGCATCAATGCGCATATAACCCATCATGAGGTTTGGGCCCTTTACATAAAGCCGCCCGCCACCATCAATGCCAGGAATGGATTCTAGCTTCCATTCAATGCCTGGGACGAAACGACCCACTGTGCCAGGGCGATTAAATTCGTTAGGTGTATTCACGGCAATTACAGGCGACGCCTCGGTTGCTCCATAACCCTCGATAATTATGATGTTCAACTTATTTGTAAATAATTCTCTTGTTTCAGGTTTAACACGCTCTGCTCCGCAACAAATAAACCGCAAACTTGCCAATTCATTATTTTCGCAAACTCTCGCATATTGATTAGCAAATGTATCAGTAGCAAAAAGCAAAGTAGATTTAGTTTCACTTATCAGTTTGACTATATTCTTTGCTTGAAGCGGCGACGGAAAGAGCACAGACTTCATACCCGTTAAGACTGGCCAG
>CAYTWK010000396.1:0-1566 GCA_964442095.1 uncultured Caulobacteraceae bacterium
GAATCCAATTCACGAAGCGCGAAATGCAATTATCGATTTGTTTTTTTCTTAGAGTTGGGAATGAATGCGCCAAAATTTTTTACAGAATAATCCGTTTTTTCGTATGGCGGCGGTTTCGATTCTAGTGGGTATATTATTGGCATTCGCAGGTGCCTTTAATACTAGTGATATCTATCTTGGCGTGCGACTTGCCTATTGGATTATAACTATCTTCGTGGGCAATTTAATTGCCTATTCGGTAAGTTTGGGCCTTGATAAAGTAAAATTCCTTGAAGATAGACTATTGGTTTATCACACATTCCACCTAGCGATAATTTGTATTCTAATAACCATTTTGGTCGTTGGCGTGAACTCCTTTGTATTTGATCTAAAGTTCGATTTTAGAATGATGATAAGGATCTCGCCTGGGGTGTTTGTTATTTCGCTATTCATGACTATTGTGCATTTGGTTCTTTCGCAAATTCCGCAGCAATCACATGCCAGCTCGGTAAATAATAGTTCAAATCCAGAAATCGCTTTTTATGAAAGATTACCCTTTAAATTTAAGAAGGCAAATATTTTGGCAATTAATGCCGAAGATCATTATCTGCGCGTTCATACCGATAATGGCGATACCATGATTTTAATGCGCCTCTATGATGCGATAAAGGAATTAGAAGGCATTGAGGGCAGCCAAACCCATCGTTCTTGGTGGGTGGCAAAAGATGCAATCTCCGAAATTGTAAAAGGCGATGGCCGTATCAGCTTCCGCCTTAAAAACAATGAAATTGCGCCAGTTTCACGCAGTTTCCATGGCGTCTTAAAGGCACAGAATTGGTTTTAACCCTCAATTGCCTCTAGCTCTGCCATAGCCTCAATCCATTCGGCTTCGGCCCTCTCTAGGCGCTTTTCATGCCATTTTAACCGGTTTGTTAATTCACCGGCAGCCTTATGGTCTTTGTCATAAATAGCGGGGTTCGCAAGGTCATTTTCAATTTGCGCGATGGTTTCTTGCTCGAGAGAAATAGTTTTTTCGGTCTGCGCGATTTTACGCTTTAGATTGGCCGCATTCCCAGAATTATTTTTTAAATTATTGCTTTGCTTTTCGGGCTTTGCCTTGTTTGATTTTTCATTGGGTCTATCGGCACTTAAGACCATGTTTCTATAATCACTTAAGTCGCCATCATAGGCATTGGCGCGCCCATCATGGACCAGCCATAGTCTATCAGCCGAAGCCTCCGCGAGCCAAACATCATGCGTAATCAATAAAACCGCGCCCGAAAACTCATTTAGGGCGTGAATCAATGCTTCGCGGCTATCGATGTCCAAATGGCTTGTTGGCTCATCGAGTATAAGAATATGTGGCCTTGCGTGCGCCATCAGCCCAAGAAGGAGACGAACTTTTTCGCCGCCCGAAAGCTTTTCAACTTTGGTTTCAATTTTCTCACGCCCGAAGCCCATTTGCGCGGCAATGCTCCGGTGCACGCCTTCGCCTTTATCGGGTTCGATATCGCGAATATGCTGGAGCACGGTATCGCCGGCATGCAATTCATCTAGCTGGTCTTGCGAAAAATAGCCGATTTTGAT
>CAYTWK010000397.1:0-1558 GCA_964442095.1 uncultured Caulobacteraceae bacterium
CCGTCATGGAAGATGAACATGGCACATATATAATGAATTCCAAAGATTTGCGCGCCATTGAGCATGTTGAGACCCTTGTAAAAATGGGCATTGATTGCCTAAAGATAGAGGGGCGCACCAAAAGCCATTATTATGTCGCGCGCACCGCCCAAGCCTATAGACAGGCAATAGATTTGGCGGTCGATGGAAAGCCGTTTGATCCCAATCTATTGGGCGTGCTCGAAAATCTCAATCATCGAGGCTATACCGACGGATTTTACCAAAGGCACCACACACAAGAATATCAAAGCTATATTTCAAACGCGACAAAATCATGCAAACAAGAATTTGTTGGCGAAGCAATTGGGCGCGATAAAGACGGCTTTATTATAGAGGTTAAAAACCATTTTGAACTTGGTGACAGGCTTGAATTTGTGCTGCCGAACGGCAAAAACCAAACCCATGTCCTAGAAAAAATGTATGATTTGGAGGGCGCGGAAATTTCTGTAGCTAAAGGTAGCCATTACAAAGTCAAAATTCCCGCGCATGATATCCAAAGTGATATGGTTTTGGTTAGTAAATATCTATAGTGGTTTCGCCACTATTTCATTTGCTAATCGATATTGCCGAAAAGTAATAGAGCGCCAATCGTCTGTGTTTACACGCAAATCTTTATCCAGCTTTGCAATAGTCAAATCAAGCTTGCTATTAAAGACAAAATTGTTTGTGTTTTGCTCTTTTGCCCATATTAGAGCAGGAAGAGCCTCTACACCTATTTGATTTAAATATTGAATATCAAGCCAGGTTCCTTTACCGCCAAATTCACGGCAATTTTTGACATTTGTCCAAGCGATGATTGAGCCGAAATTGACAAAGCAACATATAAGCGCGGTTGCGATTAATGCCAATCCATTGGAATTTACTAGCCATGAATTGGATTTTTGAAACGCAATTTTTGCGATTATCAAAGCTAGACCGAAGGCGACTAGACCCATCCAAATTAGAGCAGATAGGCGCATATAGGTCAGCGAATATACTTCGACATAGTCTAAAGTGCGCAAAATTGTCGATGCAACTAGGAATATGTTTTGCAAAATCCACATTAATACAAAGCCATAAATCATTGTATTGTTTTGGCTTTTGTCTGAAGCTTTAAGGCCAAACAATACAAAGCCGCCAGCTAAAAGTGCGGTCAGTATTAAGGGAAACGCACCCCTATGTGCATATTCGGCATAATTCATTCCCTTTGGTAGGCCGCCACCGGCCCAAAGCACGGAAATATCAAGGCCATTTTGAATTGCAAAAATTATATTGAATAGAATAAGCGAATATAGAACAGCGTCGCGATTGAATAGATAATAGTATAATCCATCGGGCTTTTCAATTTTGCGGGCTTGTGTGTTGGGCTTTAGTTTTAAATGCGGACGCAAAAGTGCCCATACAAAAGCGGCCACGGCAATTGTGAAAACAATTCTTTCGATTGAAAATAACGCGAATACTTGCGTCAAATCTATTTTATCTAGGTAATTAGAGATAATTGGATTTGCGAGGTAAAATAGATAAATAAAAACGCCACCAG
>CAYTWK010000398.1:0-1535 GCA_964442095.1 uncultured Caulobacteraceae bacterium
GTATACAATAAATACAAGGACTCAAATAGTGATTTGAAAAATTGGATATTTATACAAATCCGGCCTCCAAGGCTGATGCGCTTTTGGCGGTAGCCGATTTACAATTTGCGACCAATAATAATAATTCGGCAGACATAATTTTACGCGGCGGCCTTGCCGAATTAACGCGCGTATATTTCAATGACGTTCCGATTTATGAGGCGGTTCGTGGTTCATCACTTTTGCAGACCACAAATGGCTTTTCCGTATTCAATACGTCTGTTATAAAGTCGGTTGAAACCTATTCAACCGCCCCGCCGGCCTATTTTGCCAATACTGCAGGTGGCGCTGTGCGAATCTTACCCGAAGATGACGGCTTTGATAGCTCCAATCTTGAAATAAATACTACCCGCATTGGCTTTGGCCTAACGCGTGAATTAGCAGGCAAAAACGGAAGCTATTTTCAAATTTATGGCGATCATAGCAATCTAGCGCCTTTGCTTAAAACTAATCCAAAACTTGGCGAACTAGTTGATAAAAGCAATGGTATTAATCTTGGCGTGAATTCATTATTCAGAATTAATGATAAAACCGAGATACGGCTTTTCACGTCAAACGATATTGATACTGGCCTATATCCCTATAGTCTTTTTGATCCAATGCTTAAGTTATCGTTGGATAAAAAGCGCTCTTATAATATTGTTTCATTAGAGCGCGAAATATCGCGCGCCCGTCTAAAAATTGATTTTTCTAAGTCCTTTGTTCGTGAAACCGCGAAAATCGGCAGCGATATATTTAAATCCGATAATCAATATACCTATTTTGATGCCAATATTGCAGGTAGAGCAAATAATAGCGCGCTTTCTTATCGCATCGGGACCAGTTTTGAGGAGTTTGATCTAAAATCAAGCGCACAATTCATTCGACCAAGCCAAGGATTCGCTGGCAAGTTTTACGCGAGTGCAAACAAAAATTATAGCGCGGGCTATGGCTTTATTACCTATCAGCCAATGAATTGGCTAAGTATAGCGATTGGCACACGCGATTATTTCGATAGTAACATCAAGCTAAAACCGACGCGGCAAATGAGTCTTTCAGTAAATGACGCCAATAATCGACACAAAATAATTGCCGCCTATGGCGAATATGGCTCTGTTGTCTTGCCGCGCCGCTCGGCATTTGATGGCATTAGTGCGGCCACAAGTGAACAAGCATCAATTGATTACAAATATTCCAATGATGCCAATATGTTTGCCATTGGCTTCTATCAAAAAATCGATACAGCCTTAGGCGATAGGGTCAAAATCAATGGTATTGATATGTCCTATTCGTTTATGCCGCGCGAAAATATTGAATTATCGGGTAGTTTTGCGCGAACCCTCCCGCGACAAATAAATAATGGCCAAACAGAGCGCGGGATCAATCATTTAGATTATCTTTTCAAACAAAAGGTCAAAATCGGGCTTGGCGCATCAAAATGGCTCAATTTCAATTATACAATGATGAGCGGCCAAACCTATTCGCTTCCGATTGGAACTGGATTTGATAGATTGGGC
>CAYTWK010000399.1:0-1532 GCA_964442095.1 uncultured Caulobacteraceae bacterium
CACTATATCTGATTTCATCTTTTTCAATTTCATGCACCGATTGGCAAAATTAATTCTTGAAAATTATTAGAGACTTTATTGACCTTATCGGACACCTTATGCCAACCCAAAACGCCGCTATCAGGCGCAAACATCAGGCTCTCTAGGCGCGGCTTTGGGGTCGAATTTTCGAGCCATAAAGACCATGCCTCTGGCTCTAAGATTACGGGTGAGCGATTATGAATATTTGCAAACTCTCCGTGCGATTTGGTAGTTACTATTGTCGTTGAAATAATGACCTCCTCCGAAAGACCTTCGTCGGAGATTTTTTCGCGCTTTTGCATTTCCCAAAGGCCGGCAAAAGCCAGCGGCATATTATCACGGCGCGAGATATAATATGGTGTCTTCTTATTTTCTTCGCGGTGCCATTCGTAAAAACCACTCGCGGGGACAATACAACGCCGCTTCAAAAATGCGGTTTTGAAAGATGGCTTTTCATCGATAGTTTCTGCGCGCGCATTTATTAGAGGTGCGCCAGCATGCTCCCGTAGCATGAATTGTGGCAAAAGACCCCATCGTGCCAATATTGTCCGGCGAATATTTTCTTTGCCGATGGCAATTATTGGAACATTTTGGGTAGGCGCAATATTATAATTAGGGGAAAAATCAATAATATCGGATGTGCCAAATAGGCTCGCTATTGCTTCTGGCGGCAATGTCACCGCGAATCGTCCGCACATTAATAGTCCCCCTATTTGAATGACTATATTTGATATTCATTAAATAACAAATCAAATTTTCTTAAATTCCTAAAGAAAACAATAATCAAGGCATTTTCGTGCATATTTGGCAGCTTAGTTTGCAAGTTCATTTTCAAATCGAAACTTGACCCATATGGCGAATAGGTAGAAATTAAAAATAATGAAAACTCAAACATTGGCGTCAGTATTACTTGCTCTTTGCATCATTGGCCTTGGCGTAAATGCGCAGCCAGTTCCAGATTTTGAAAACTCGAAGGAGGCAGAAACCCAAAGCGGCCCTATGCCAAATCTTGAAGTTGCCGAACCACCGCAACCAGAAACTGCAGCACCTGCAAATGCACCAAATCAGCCGAATTGGAACCAAGAGCCGGAAATTATTATGGATATTCCCGTTGAGCAGGAATTTATTACTGAGGCGCCAAGGTCAATTCCTAAACGGCCGCAATTGAATAATGGTGGTGGCCAAGACGAATATTATATTGATTGGTCTGCCGAAGATTTGCAAAACCAAGCAGCGATAGCGCAAACCCAGCACCGCAAACGTGAAATAGATCCAGCAAAACGCGCAAACCTTAGTGAATTATCGCGGATTTTTGGTGCTCTTCATGCCCTAAGAATTAGTTGCGAAGGCGCAAGCGACCAAACCTATCGGGCTCGAATGTCATCAATGCTAGATATGGAGGCGCCAATTGCCGATTTTATACGCGACCCGTTAATAAATGCATTTAATTCTGGCTTTGCAGAAGGTGGCAGCGGCCAAAGATCTTGCCCAAGTGATAGCGAAGTAAAAGA
>CAYTWK010000400.1:0-300 GCA_964442095.1 uncultured Caulobacteraceae bacterium
TTTGGATTTTCGCCATAGCGGCCATCTTTGGGGCGCCGTGAAGGTTGAACATATGCTGCTTTCCACGGCTTTGGTCCAAGCGCGCGCAAAGTTGTTGCAGGGTGCAAAGTTCCCGCCCCCACTTCCATATCGTGCGGCTGTAAAATTACGCAGCCTTGCCGCGCCCAATAATCACTTAAAGTAAGGATAATATCTTGGAATGACGGCTTGCGGCCCTGTTCCATTGCCCGACTACAGGCATTATTAACTTTAGAATCTGACATGAATTCTTTCTAGAACATTGAAAGAGGAAATGGAACC
>CAYTWK010000400.1:310-1505 GCA_964442095.1 uncultured Caulobacteraceae bacterium
CCGAAGCTGTGGCAATTTATCACATAGAAAAATAGCATATAAACCGCCAGTTTGTTTACTTTTAATTCGCCTAACTATTGTTTGTAATAATTATCTAAAATTGCTAAGGTAATGTATGTTTAAGCGCGAAATACTTGTGATAGGTTCTGAAAGCACCAAAACCGCAGTTTCTCTGGCGGGCTTTTCAATAATTGACTTATCGAGTTTGCGCCAAAAACTGAGCAAAACAATATGCGCCGCAGTCATAGAGGTCAAAGCAGAGACTATAACTACGATTGGGAAAGTCTTAAAAGAACTAAAAGATCTCGTAATGGAGTTTAGCGGGCAAATATTGGCCTTTTGTATTGGCGATTTCAATAAAGAAGCCCATCAACATCTGTTGGAAATAGGATTTGATGGCATAATTATTCAAGGAACGCCTGAAGAATATATTAAATCCAGACTGCAATCGATAGTGCGAATTCAGAATATGCAAGAAGAAGCAAAGCTGCGGTTCGCTTCTTTAAAGGCATTTGGCGGCGCAAATTCAATTCCTGATTTTACCAATAAAAGGCCAAAAAAAATATTAGTCTATTCAGAGCCTTGCCCCGAGGCCCTGGTTTGCACTGCCATATTAGAGGATTTGGGGATTGTTTCAATTAGCGCACCATCGTCCTTTTTGGCGTTTGATTACCTACATTCGACATCATTTGATGCTGTTATCATAATCGCCAAAGAAAATGAAAAAAGTGCCTTTAGCTTTACTAATACGCTACGCAAAAATTCGCGGCTTTTCCATTTGCCTTGCCTAATTATGATAGGGCCCGATTATTTTGTCGGCCAGCATGACGCAAAGTTTGGCAATACAGACATTGCGCGGCATGATGTTAATCAAGAATTTGCGATTGGGCGGCTTTTGCTTGCAATTGATGAAAAAAGAAGGCGCGATGCCTTAAGCCTTGCTTTTGCGGCTGCTAAAACGCCCATCGCAATCGATAATACCACAGGCCTTTATACCCAAGACTTCTTTAAGCATCATCTTTTGGCGGTTTTTGATGATTCACAAAGCGCAAATCTTGAATTTCCGCAAAAAACGATTTCTGTTGGTGTTTTAAATATTAGCTTTGATAATTTAAGTGGGCAGACCATTGATAGCCAAGACGTAAGACGATTAAGAACTCAGGTTGGCAGCATGATTAGCCGTCTTGTGAGAACC
>CAYTWK010000401.1:0-1500 GCA_964442095.1 uncultured Caulobacteraceae bacterium
CACCAAATGGAGCGATGGCAAACCCGTAACCGCACATGATTTTGTCTATGCATGGCAATATTTATTCACCCAAAAGCCGCCTGCAAAATATGCTTCTTTGCTTTTTGTTATTAAGAATGGCCAAGAAATCTATGAGGGCAAAGCCGATCCTAACACACTTGGCGCCAAGGCGATTGACGATAAAACCCTTCAAGTGACTTTAAAGAATCCCGCGCCATATTTGCCAGGACTATTTACCCATTATATTAGTTTCCCGATTCCAAAACATATTGTTGAAGTCAAAGGCAAGGATTGGATAAAGGCCGAAAATATTGCCACCAATGGCGCCTTTACACTTGTGCAATGGTCACCAAATGATTTTGTCCATGTTAAAAAGAATGCCAATTTTTGGGACGCCGCAAATGTCTGCCTCAATGAGCTTTATTACTACCCAACTACGGACGATTCTTCTGCTGCTCGGCGCGTGAAAACTGGCAAATTAGATATGCATTATAATTTCGCAGGAAGTCGTAAGGCCGAATTAGATAGAAGCCTACCGGGATATACACGCGTTGCACCAATTACTTCGACAACTTATTATTGGATAAATTTCAAAAAGCCACCATTTGAAAATCAAAAGGTTCGTGAGGCATTATCGCTTGCGGTTGACCGGGAATTTATCACCGAGAAAATCCTTATGGGTGGCCAAACACCCGCTTATTCATTGGTGCCGCCCGGAATTCAAGGATATCCTTCGGGCACAATTACTGTCCCTTGGAAGAATCTTGACCGCCCTGCCCGCCTAGCGCGCGCAAAGCAGCTTTTGATGGAGGCTGGATATGGCCCAGATAAGCCACTTACCTTTACCTATCGTTATCGCGGAAATGGCGATAACCCGAGAGTTGCGCCAGTTGTGCAACAAAACTGGGCAGAAATAGCTCCATGGGTTAAGGCAGAAGTAGTTCAATCAGACCTTCAGGTGCATTATGAAACTTTGCGGCAGGGCGATTTTGAAGTCGGTGATGCAGGTTGGGCCGCGGATTTTAATGATGCGCGCAATTTCCTCTATAATTTTGAAACGGCTACCGGCCAAATGAATTACGGCAAACATTCAAACCCAGAATATGATGCCTTGGTCACTAAATCTGATAATGAGCCAAACGCCCAAAAACGGACCGATTTAATGATGAAAGCCGAGAAGATTCTGCTTGATACTTCGGTGCTAATTCCAGTCTATTATCAATCTAGCCGCAATCTAGTTAATCCAAGAATTACCGGCTTTGAAGACAATGCAAACGATTATCACCGCGCGAGATTCCTATGCACGACAGAGGCTATGGCGGAAAAGAAATAGGGGCAAAGTCTAAATAATTGGCCAAAAAATTAGCGCAAAATGTCATTATTGAGCAGTGACTAATAGATGATGCAGAAATATATAGATTAAAGACGCATAAAACATATCGATAAAATTGTTTCAATAGTCACTAAAAATGGCGTGTGCGACCCATTTGCCACACTTTT
>CAYTWK010000402.1:0-1500 GCA_964442095.1 uncultured Caulobacteraceae bacterium
ATCGGCATAGATCCAACTTTGCACGATATCCGCTTTGTTGAAGATGATTGGGAAAACCCGACAGTTGGCGCATGGGGCCTTGGTTGGGAAGTATGGTGCGACGGTATGGAAGTTTCGCAATTCACCTATTTCCAACAAGTTGGCGGTTTTGATTGCAAGCCAGTTTCGGGCGAATTGACCTATGGCCTCGAGCGTTTGACCATGTATGTCCAAGGCGTTGATAATGTCTATGACATTGATTTTAATGGCAATGGCGTTAGTTATGGCGATGTTTTCTTGGAAAATGAAAAGCAACAATCGGCCTTTAATTTTGAACATTCGAATGTTGATATTATCAAACAATGGTTCAAAGACGCAGAAACCCAATGCGGAGAATTATTAGCGGCAAAATTACCACTTCCGGCCTTTGATTGGGCTTTAAAAGCCTCGCATTTGTTTAATTTGCTTGATGCTAGGGGCGTTGTTAGCCCAACTGAGCGGCAAAGCTACATCGCCCGTGTGCGCGATTTAGCCAAGGGGAGCGCCGCCGCATGGTTAGAGTTTCAAACGGAGGAGAAGGCATAATGTCGGAACTTCTCCTTGAAATTTTCTCCGAAGAAATCCCAGCGCGGATGCAAAAGCGCGCTAGTGAAGATTTGGCGCGCATGGTCAAAGATGGCCTTTCCAAAGCCGGCGCCCTATGTGGTGAAATAAGAACTTTTGTTGCACCGCGGCGTTTGGGTCTTTACATCCACGGTTTACCAAAACAAACCCCAGAAGTCCGCGAAGAGAAAAAAGGGCCAAAGGTCGGTGCCCCGCAGCAGGCGATTGATGGTTTTGTTCGCGCCGCTGGTATCGCTTCTATAAATGATGCGCGCATTGAAAAAGACGATAAAAAGGGCGATTTTTACGTCGTTGATATTATCAATAAAGGCGCGCAAACCACTGATATTATTGCCGAATTAATTCCGCAAATCGTGCGCTCTTTTCCTTGGCCCAAGTCTATGCGCTGGGGAGAGGGCACTCTAAGATGGGTTCGCCCTATTCATTCGATTTTGTGCGTTTTTGATGGCGAAGTGGTTCCATTTGAAATTGATGGTATTAAATCCTCAAACCAGACTTTGGGGCATAGATTTCATTCTAGCGGCATAATTACCGCAAATAATTTTACCGAATATCAAAGCAAACTCTTGGCGGCGCATGTAATAATCGACCGCGAAACCCGCAAAGCCAGCATTTTAGAACAAGCGAAAGCACTTTGTGCGCAAAATAACCTCGAGCTGATTGATGATATCGGCCTTCTTGAAGAAGTTTGCGGCCTTATTGATGAGCCGCATGTAATTTTAGGGCAAATGGAAGAGAGCTTCCTTGATTTGCCGCCCGAAGTAATACGCCTAACGCTGCGTATTAATCAAAAATATTTTGTGGTGAATTCAAAGGCGACGGGCAGGCTTGCGCCATATTTTATTGTGGTTTCGAATGTGAAGGCACTAGATGAAGGCAAAGCAATCGCGCACGGCA